>JALSPT010000177.1 GCA_026985785.1 Anaerolineales bacterium | reverse complement strand
AAGCAACGAGGTGAACCATGAAAATCGCCATTGGTTGCGACCACGGCGGCTTCCCGTTGAAAGAGGCCGTCATCGAAGCCATCAAAGCCGCCGGCCACGAGGTGCTGGATTTTGGCACCGACGGCCTTGCTTCGGTCGATTTCCCCGACTATGCGAGGGCGGTGGGCGAGGCCGTGCAACAGGGACGCGCCGCGCGCGGCATTCTCATGTGCGGCTCCGGCGTGGGGATGAGCATGGCCGCCAACAAAATGCGCGGCATCTACGCCTCGGTGTGTCACGACACCTACTCCGCCCATCAAGGGGTAGAGCACGATGGGATGAACGTCCTCTGCATGGGGGGGCGCATCATCGGCAGCGAACTGGCCAAGGAAATCGTGACCGCTTTCCTACACGCCCAACCGGGCGGCTCGGAGCGCCACGCGCGACGCCGGGAGAAGGTCAAACGGCTGGAGCAGAGGTGTTTGGGGTAAACAATGGCGCTCCCTGCCCACCAAGCCTTTTGTGGCTATACGAATACGGCTATACGAAGCAGATGTTTCTTCTTTACCCCAAAGCGGCAGCCCCCCTTCGCTTCACCAAAGGGGGCTGCCGCCCTTTCACACCACTGTCACCTGCTCGTAGGCCGTTGCCGCCCAACGTGCCCCCTCGCGGCGTAACCGCTGCACAGCCGCCGGCAGATGCCCCAGAATGTCTCCTGCCACCATGCCGTCTTCGCCCAATGCTTCGGCAGCCAGATCGCCCGCCAGGCCATGCACGAAAACGCCCATGCGCGCCGCCTCCGGCACGGCAAAGCGATGCGCCGTGTGCATGGCAGCGATCACACCGGTCAAGACGTCGCCGCTACCACCGGTGCCCATGCCGGGGTTGCCGCTCAGGTTGACGAACACCCGCCCGTCCGGATAGCCCACGAGCGAATGCGCTCCCTTGAGCACAATCACCGCTCCCCATCTCTCCGCGGTCGCCTGCAACACATCCACCCGCCGCGCCTGCACTTCACCCACCGAGCGCCCCACGAGGCGCGCCATCTCACCCGGGTGCGGCGTGAGCACGGTGGGCGCAGTACGCTTTTGCACCACATCGGGATGTTCGGCCAGCGCCGTTAGGCCATCCCCATCCACCAGCAAGGGCTTGTCGAGCCGCGGCGTCAGCGCCCGCACCAGTCGTTGGGTCTCCGGCGTCAACGAAAGCCCCGGTCCCAAGACGACGAAATCCATCGCCTCGGCAGCCTCCAGCAGGCCATCCAACGCGGCCATGCTCAAACTACCTTCCGCTGTGGCAGGCTGCGGCAAGAAAACGACCTCGCCTCCTCGGGCCGCCACGGTGCGCACCACCACCTCCGGCGTTGCCAGGTAGGCCAACCCGCCCCCAGCCCGCAAAAACGCCATCGCGGCGAAATAAGGCGCTCCGAGGTAACGCGCCGCCCCCGCGATGAACAGGCCCTTGCCAAAAGTGCCCTTGTGGCCGGTGCGTGGGCGCGGCGGCAAAGGTAAAGGCAAATTGAGCGCCAACTTCAGGTCATCGTGCTGATAAAGCGCAGGCGGGAAAGAAATGTGCGTCACGAACAACTTGCCGCCCAAGGCAAACCCCGGATAAAGCATATTGCCGATTTTGGGCAACCCAAAGGTGATGGTCGCCGTAGCCTGGACGGCCACGCCTAACACCTCCCCCGTATCGCCAGCGACGCCGGAAGGGATGTCCAGGCTCAACACCGGCTTACCGGCTGCATTGATCAAACGGATCGCCTCGGCATAGCGTCCCTTCACCGGGCGGCTCAACCCCGTACCAAAGAGCGCATCGACCACCACGTCGGCTTCCGCCAACGCCGTGCGCAAAGCCGACAGGTCCTCCCCAACGACCTCGAACGGCACCCCCATTCGCTGTATCATCTCGTAATGAAAACGCACCGTCTCGTCAAATTTTTGCGGCTCTCCCAGGCACAGCACCTGCACAGCAGCACCTGTGGAATACAATTTGCGCGCCACCACCAGGCCATCGCCGCCGTTATGTCCACCGCCGCACACCACCACAAAACGTTTGCTCGCCACCCCAAATTGCTGAAGAATGACAAAATACGCCGCTTCGCCTGCGTTTTCCATCAAGATGATGCCCGGAATGCCGTATTTCTCGATTGCAGCACGGTCAAGTTTTCGCATTTCGGTCACGCGCGAAATCTTCATGGCGACCTCCACACAAGGGTTAGAATAGCCATCGGGCCCAAGCCAATGTTGTTATAGCACAAAAACGCCCTCCGTCCAATGAAAAAAGCACCCCATCTTTTGGAAGTTTTGCGCGCTTGCCTGTATAATGAAAGCGGGAGGTAGCAATGCACGCCGACACCCGGAAAGCGCAACTCCAACGCGCAGCACGCATGACCAAGAGCAAATGGGCAGCCTGGCTCGAACCACTGGACGGAGGGTGGCAAATCGTCGTCGGTTGGGGGATGAGCGCACGGCGGCGGGCAGCATTGGAACGCGCCATCACATTGCCCGACTGGCGCGCTTGGTTGCGGGCTGCCATGATCCAGGGACGAAGCCGTAAGCGCAAACCTCCTGCTTCCCAAAAGGAAAAGCTTCCCGGCCCGATACATGCTTTCCCAGTAAAGGGGCAAGGGGTACTGGTGGTCGGCGGAGAAATGGCCGACGCCTCATCTCGCGAGGTATGGCGCATTGTAGCCCTGGGACTGGCCCAACAAAGCAAGTTACAAACCCGAACCATCTGCGACCTCTTCAGCCGCAATCTCCAAAAAGCGCGCCACCACCCCAAAGAAGTCGCCGAAGCCATCATTGCGACCCTGAAGGCTACCACGGCAGCGCGACGGATCTACGTCGCGGCATTGGAAGGTCACACCTGGCGGGTGTTAGCCGCCTGGGGAGAGGACGCCTCCAAGCTGCGCCAACGGACAATAAGTGTAGATCACGTCCCGTTGCTCAAACCGTTGCATAAGAGCGAAACTCTCGTGCTCTCGGAAGAACCCTGGCCGGGTACAACCTCGCCCGCGGGATGGTCGTGGCTGGTGCTGCCGCTGGAATACGGCCAACGCGTGGTTGGTTTTCTCACCCTGGCACAACCCGAGGGATGGACGGGGCATCAACGCCAGGCCCTGATGGGGTTCGCCAACCGAATAGCCTGGATCATCGAAAATTCGCTGGCGTTCGACGAGATGAGCGCCCACCTACGGCGCAAAGCCGTGCTCAGCGACCTGTTGCTGAGCGGCATCGCCAGCGAAGACGTCAAACGCGCGGCAGACAATGCCGCCCGGTACCTCCATCGCGTTTTTCAGGCCGACGCGGTGGCCGTGCTACTCCACACCACACAAAAGCATACTGAATGTGTTGGCGCCTACCCCCCCACAGTCAAAAAACGCCTGCGCTCAGCCCCAGACACCGCCTGCAGGCGTGTCCTCGAGCAAGGGCAAACCATACGTTTCGATGAAGAGGCATCCCTCCCCTGCGCCATCGAACCCAAAGCCCGGTCAGGGTTGTGCGTTCCTTTGCGCACACGGCACGGGGTGATGGGTGCCCTCTGTGTGGCCAGCCAGCGCCCGCGGACGTTTTCCAAAGAGGACGAGCGCCTGCTCACGCTCGCTGCCGGCCAACTCACGCTGATGTTGGAAACCATCCGCCTGCGCGAAGAAACCGCAGCGCGCGCCCGACGGATGGAAATGATCCATCAGATCATCCACGACGTCATTGGCATGGTGGATCCCCAAAAAGTGATCGACCAGGTCGCAGCGCGCATCACCGAATATTTTGGCCCCACCATTTCCTCCGTCGCGGTCATCGAGCAAGGGGATCATCCTCTCCTTCGGGGGTTGTCCGGGCAAGGCACCGAGGCCTTGCAGGCAGAAAACGACGTCTGTCCCCCCGGCGGCGTGGTGGGGGAGGTGCTTCAACGAGGGAAAAGCGTGCTGCTCAACGACGTGACAACCGCGCCGCACTACATCCCTTACCCCGGTTTCAAGGCTGGCTCGGAACTCTGTGTGCCGATTTTCGATCACGAACGCCCCCAACATGTGATTGGCATCATCAACGTCGAACACGCCGATAAATTCGCCTTCGAAGAAGAGGATCGGCTGGCTATAGAATCCGTAGCCGGCGTCCTCTCGGCAGTCCTTGCCAATGCCCGACGCCATCAACAGCTTCATACCACCGTACAGCACTTGAAAGCCGCTCGCGAAACGGCGATGGATATTGCCGCGGCGCTGGAAATGAAGCCCCTGCTCCAGCGAGTAGTACAGCGCGTCAAAAAAATGGTCGACACCCGGGGGGTGGAAATCGGCCTCCTGGATGCAGAGCAGCAAGTCGTGCGGATCGCAGCCTCGGAAAGCCCCTGGGGGGGCTACACCGGTCTGGAGATTCCTTTGGGGCACGGTGCTGGCGGATGGGTAGCAGCCCAGGGGCAGACGCTGGTGCTGGAAGATTTCAACACTTGGCCTCACAAAGGCGACATGACCTTCCCTTCGATTTTTCACGCCGTGGTCAGCGTGCCGCTCAAATTCCACGACGAAGTCTTAGGCGTGCTTACCATCTTCGACGACCGCGAAGGCCACACCTTCACACGCCACGACGTCCAACTTCTGGAATTGCTGGCACCACAAGTCGCAGTTGCCCTCCGCAACGCCAGGCTATACGAAGAACTGCGTCAGCGGATGCAAGCCCAACAACGGGCGGAACGAGAACTGATCCAATCGGCGCGATTGGCCGCGGTCGGCGAAATGGCCGCCGCCGTGGCTCACGAACTCAACAGCCCTCTGACCACGGTCATGGGATTCACGGAATTAGCACTGGAAGAACTTGCCCCCGACCAGCAAATTTACAGTGACCTCCAACTCGTGCTCCAAGAAGCCCGCCGGGCGCGCGAGATCATTCAACGCCTGCTGGATTTTGCCCGCCACACCGAGCCCCTCCGCATGGCGACCAACCTCAACGACTTGGCCCACGAAACCCTCAGGCTGGTCAGGCATCTTTTGACCACTTCCAGCGTCACATTGGAGGTCGACCTACAGGAAGACTTACCCATGGTGATGGTGGATCGCGCCGAGATCAAACAAGTGCTCCTCAACCTGATCCACAACGCCATTCAGGCCATGCCCCACGGGGGGCAACTGCACATCGCCACAGGAACCCATCACGACGAAAACGGGCAATGGGTCACCCTCACGGTGACCGATACAGGGGTAGGCATTGCCCCAAAGCATCAGGAGCGGATCTTCGAGCCGTTCTATACCACCCGCCGCACCGGCACCGGCCTGGGGCTCTCGGTCAGTTACAGCATCATCCAAAAACACGGTGGCACCATCACCGTAGAAAGCCAGGAAGGCCATGGCAGCATCTTCACCATCCATCTCCCCGCAGCGTGAAATCGCCCCGCCGGGCAGAGAAAGTGGGAAACGCCCTCGCGTGATTGTCGTAGACGACGAGGTGGGCGTCTTGCGCCTGTGCGAAAGGCTGCTCTCGCGGGCGGGCTTCGAGGCCATCGCCTTTGGGCAGCCTTATCTCGCCCTGGATTACCTCAAAGCCCACTCCGCCGACGTGCTGGTGGTAGATAGCCGGATGCCCGAAATGGACGGCTTCGCACTCATGGAGCAAGCCCGTCTCTACCACCCCAACCTGGCCGTCGTCGTGATGAGCGGCTTTGCCAATGTAGAAATGGCACTGGAAGCCCTCCACCACGGCGCTAATGGCATGCTCATCAAGCCCTTCGAGCGCAGTGCAGAATTGGTCGAAGCCGTGCGACGGGCAATAGCCCATCATCGGAGGCAAGAAGAAACCGCCCGGCTCGCCGCCTTGCAGCCGTTGTTCGACGTCATCGAAGTGCTTCTCTCCGAAACCCACATGACTGCCCTGCAGCGTCTCATCATCGCCAAAACCGCCGAAGTACTTCCCAACACAGCCACCGGCCTTTACATGTGGACAAAAAACGATTCCCAAGGAAAACTCCTGGCGGCGCAAGGAACCGTCCCCCCACCGGACGCCTCTTGCTGGCAGCGCGTGCGCAATACATCGCGACTTTGCGTCCTCAGTCGGCAAAACAGCGAAACGCCGGGGGAAGAAAACATCCTGCTCGACCAATACCACTGGCACCACGCGCTGGCAACGGCAGTGCAGCGCGGGGAGCGGGAATACGGCCTGCTGGTCGCACGCGAGCAGCCCCCTGCCTTCCACACAGAGATAGACGGCACCGTCCTGGGGATCCTCGCCCGCCTGGCCGCCACAGCCCTGGAAAACACCCGCCTGTACGAAGACCTTCGTCATTCGCTGAGCAAGCTGGAACGCTCGCAGCGAGCACTGGCCCAAGCCGAAAAGATGGCCGCCATCGGGCGGCTGACCGCCTCGCTGGCGCATGAGGTCAACAACCCTATCCAGGCCGTTCGCAATAGCCTTTACTTGGCCACCCACCCGCGCGTCTCTCCCGCCCAACAGCAAGCCTACATCCAAACCGCGCGAGAGGAGGTGGAACGACTTTCCACCCTGATACACCGCATGTTGAACTTCTACCGCCCTGGCAGCGCCGAGCGTCACGCGGTAAAATTGCCCCACCTCATCGAACGGATGATCGGCCTCCTGAAAGAAGAATTCGCGCAACGTCATATCACCGTCGTCAACGAAGTGCCGGACGACCTGCCTCCCATTATTGGCGTGGAAGATCAGTTGCACCAAGTGCTGCTCAATCTGCTGCTCAATGCGCTTGAGGCCATGCCCGAAGGTGGAGTCCTCTATTTGTTGGGGTGGACGGAAGAAAACGAGGTCGTCGTCGCGGTCGAAGATACCGGTCCCGGGGTGCCACCGGACCTCAGCGAACGGATTTTCGAGCCACTGGTCAGCACCAAACCCAATGGCACAGGTCTTGGCCTGGCCGTCAGTTACAACATTATCGCCGCCCACAACGGCAATCTCTTACTCAGCAAGCCACGCCGCGGCAGTGGTGCAGCCTTCCACATTCGGCTTCCCCTCCCTGCCGCCTCCGAGGCTTCCCTAAGAGGAGGATGAAATGACACCCCCAGGCAAAATCTTAGTCGTGGACGACGAAAAAGATACCCGCACCACGCTGAAAGACATCCTGGAACTGGAAGGCTACCGAGTAGCCACCGCCGCCAATGGCGAGGAAGCCCTCAAAAAAATGCAGCAAGACGAATACGACGTCATAATTCTGGACATCGTGATGCCAGGAATGGACGGCATCACCGTGCTGGAGCATCTCTCGCAGATGCCCATTGATATCGAAATCGTCCTCCTCACCGCTCACAGTAGCGTGTCATCAGCGATTGCCGCTCTGCGTCACGGAGCAGCCGATTACCTTCTCAAACCCGCGGCTCCCGACGAGATCATCAATACGGTAGAAAAAGCCTTCCAACGACGGCTACAACGGCTCAAACAGCAACACCTGCTCACCCAATTGGAAGCCTCCCTCCAGGCTCTCAAAAACGAAAGCACCCTACGGAGTGCGGCTCCTGCTGAAGCGAGCACGCCTCACGTCATCTCGCTGACTACCAACGCATGGGTAGACATGACACGGCGCCGCATCCACTACGGCAAAGAAACCATTCCCCTCACGCCCACCGAAGGGCGCTTGCTCCAGGTATTCTTAGAGCACGAAGGCGAAGTCCTGGAACACCAACAACTGGTGAAAATGGCACAGGGCTACGAGGTCGCCCCCTGGGAAGCACCGGACGTCCTCCGCCCCCTCGTCAGCCGCCTACGCTCCAAACTGAAACACATTCCCGGCGGATGGCATTGGATCACCAATGTTCGGGGCGTAGGGTACGTTTTCGAACGCCCTAAATGAGCCCTTTACTCAACGAAGCAGCAACAACCATCACGAATATCGCAACGGTTTTTAAGCGCCCTAAATGAACCCTTTACCCCTCCCGCTGAAGCAAAGCCAAAAACGCGCCATAGCCACAGGCTGCCAACACCAGTCCACCGATCACATCCACCACCAGGTGCTGTTTGACGAACAAGGTGGAGAGAATGATCAGCACCAACACCGGCAACAAACGCCAACGCCACCGAGGGCGCTCGCGTACCATCACCAAATAGGCAAAGGTGTTGAGCGCGACGTGCAAACTGGGGAAAGTGTTGAAACCGGTATCCGTAACCTGTTGGAAACGCGTCAAACGGGAAAACAGGTCGTTTCCAAGTGCAATTTGCTTGTGCATTTCGATGGGGAACAAGAGAAAGGTCAAAAAGGCCACGGTAAGCATCATCGCCATCGCGATGGCAGCAACATCGAAAGTGCGCCGGTCCCGCACGACGAACAAAACCCCAAACACAAAAACATCGCCCAAGAGGTAAAACACCACAAACGCCGGAATCAACGGGAGGGCACGATCAAGGGCGGTAGCAGCGTGCAGGGGATGAGCAAAGTGCTCGTTGAACCAGCCCACCAACGCATAGCCGCCAGCGAAATAAACCAGCAAACCAACCGAAACCCGGGCAAAATGCCGCCGAAAAACGCGGGGGGAGGAGAGAGAAAATGGCATTGTCAACCTTTTTGCAGCCCAATGGAAGCCTCAGGGAGAAAAGCCGCGCGGTCGTAGCCAACTCAGCCATCCACCGACGGGGTCTCTTTTGGTAGGCATCGTGGGTTTGTCAACCCCAGCCAGCAACAAAATCACCGCCAGCAGCGCCGCCCCGCCCCATTGGGTAAGCGTCAGGCTTTCGTGCAACCACCAATGCGAAAAAGCCAACGTCACCAACAACTCTCCCAAGCCTAAGAGCGCCGTCTGCATACCGCCAATGTGCTTGACGCCCAAGAACAGCGTCAACCGGGAAAGAAAAGTCACCATCGTCAGCCCCAAAACCGGCGCCCACGTCGCTTCAGTATGAGGGAGGGTCACCGGGCCGACCAGCAAAAAAGCAGGCACCACCACGGCGCTCATGGCAGCAAGCGTATACAGGGTCACCGTAGGCGCGGGCACATCGAACAACACCCGCTGATTGACGGGCAAATGCAACGCGTACAACGCCGCCGCTGCCAACATCATGGCCATCCCCCACGGGTCGAGGCGATGCGCGCCCCCCAACGTCAACAGTCCCACGGCAGGCACCGCCAAGGCTATGCGAAAAAGAGTGAGTTTTGTCGGCGGTTGCCGATCCAGCCACA
>JALSPT010000176.1 GCA_026985785.1 Anaerolineales bacterium | reverse complement strand
GGGGTGGTCGAGGCGTTTGCCGTGGGCGTGCCGCCCGGCCTGGGCAGCCACGTCCATTGGGCACGGCGGCTGGATGCCCGCCTGGGGGCAGCCCTGCTCAGCATCCCCTCGGCCAAAGGGGTGGAAATCGGCGAGGCGTTCGCCAATGCCCGCCGCCGCGGCACCGCTGCCCATGACCCCATCCGCCTGGAGACCGATGGCCGCCTCACCCGCCCCACCAATCGCGCAGGCGGCCTGGAAGGCGGCATCACCAACGGCCAGCCCGTCGTCGTGCGGGTGGCTTTCAAGCCCATCGCCACCACCCTCACCCCCCAGCCCAGCGTCGATCTGGCCACGGGGCGCTCCGCCGAAACCCGCTACGAGCGTTCCGACTTCTGCCACCTGCCGCGCGCCGTGCCCATCGTGGAGGCGGCCCTGGCCTTCGTGCTGGCCGATGCCCTGCTGGAGCGGCTGGGCGGCGACACGCTGGACGAACTGCGGGCACGCTTTGCAGCCCTCCCCACCATGCAGCGCGCCGCTTTCCAGTTGGACGGCCAGCCGCATGTTTTCTGGCCGCACGACCCCCATCCCCCGAACGAGTGAGCACCAAAATGCACTACTTTCTCTACGGCCCCCCTGCAGTGGGCAAGAGCACGGTCGGGCGCGCCCTGGCGGCTGCCTGGGAGGTGCCCTTCGTCGATCTGGATGCCGCCATCGTGCAGCGCGCCGGCAGATCCATCCCCGAGATCTTCGCCCGCCGGGGTGAGGCCGCCTTTCGCCGGTTGGAAAGCGAGACGCTGGCGGCTGTGGTGCAGCAGGCGGACGAAGCGGTGATTGCGTTAGGCGGCGGGGCGTTGCTGGCAGAGGAAAACCGGGCGCTGGCCGAGGCGCACGGCGCGCTGCTGGTGTTGGAAGCGGCGGAGGATACGCTGCTGGCGCGGGCTTCTGCCGCGGCAGGCGAGCGCCCGTTGCTGCAAGGGGAAGCCCCGGCGGCGCGGCTGCGGGCGCTGCTCGCGGCGCGGGCGGCGCATTACCGCAGTTTTCCCCACCGTCTGCCGACCGACGGCCTGACGCCCGAGGAAACTGCCTGGCGGGCGCAAATCCACTTTGGGCGCTTTCGCCTGCGGGGGATGACCACCCCTTGGGCGCCGCAGGGTTACACCGTGCGGGTGCAGCGCGGCGGGCTGCCACGCCTGGGGGCGCTTCTGCGGGCTGGCGGGCTGCGGGGCCCCGTGGCCGTGGTGACCGACGATCACCTGGCGGCGCTGTATGCCGGGGCGGTGCAGCAGGCGCTCGAAGCGATGGGATATCGCGTTCAGGTGCTGGTGTTTCCCCACGGTGAGGCCAGCAAGACCCCGGCAACGCTGCAACGGCTTTGGTCGGGCTTCTTGCAGGCCGGGCTGGAGCGCGGCAGCACGGTGGTGGCATTGGGCGGCGGCGTGGTGGGCGATCTGGCCGGTTTTGCCGCCGCGACCTTCATGCGCGGCGTGGCCTGGGTCAACGTGCCCACCAGTCTGCTGGCGATGGTCGATGCTGGGCTGGGGGGCAAAACGGGGGTGGATTTGCCGGAGGGCAAGAACCTGGCAGGGGCGTTTCATCCGCCGCGTCTGGTGCTGGCCGACCCGGAGGTGCTCGCCACGCTGCCGGAGGCCGAGTTCCGCAACGGGATGGCCGAAGTCATCAAGCACGGCGTGATTGGCGACCCGGCGCTGTTTGCCCTGGCCGCCCGCGGTGAACGGGAGGCGATGACGGCGGCGGTGGCGCAGGCCATGGCGGTCAAGATCCGCATCATCGAGGCCGACCCTTACGAGGGCGGGCGGCGCGCGGCGCTCAATCTGGGGCACACCATCGGCCACGGGGTGGAGGCGGCTTCGCGCTTCCGCCTGCGCCACGGCGAGGCGGTGGCCATTGGCATGGTGGCCGAAGCCCGGCTGGCTGCGCGCCTGGGGTTGGCCGAGCCTGCCCTGGCCGAAACCCTCGCCGCCGCGCTGCGCACCTGGGGCCTGCCCACCCGCATCCCGCCCGATTTGACACCGGAGGCCATCTGGCAGGCGATGCGCCATGACAAAAAGAAAGCCGCCGGACGCCTGCGCTTTGCCTTGCCGACGGCGGTCGGGGCGGTCAAAGTGGGCGTTCCGGCGGATGAGATGCTGGTCAAGAAAGTGCTGGCCGAGATGCGCTGAG
>JALSPT010000175.1 GCA_026985785.1 Anaerolineales bacterium | reverse complement strand
GAACGCCCAGCCGCTGCTCGAAACGCTCCCGGTCGATTTGATAGCCCAGTTGCGCGGCCACGTCGGCCATGTTGAGCACGATGATCAACGGCGCACCAATCTCCAGCAATTGCGCCGTGAGGTACAGATTGCGCTCCAGGTTGGACGCATCGACCACGTTGACCACCACATCCGGGTGGCTTTCGGTGATGAATTCCTGGGCAATACGCTCTTCGGGAGAATAAGCCGAAAGGCTATACGTTCCGGGGAGGTCAACAATTTCCACCAACAGGTCACCGTCGCGGTAAAAGCCCTCTTTTTTCTCGACGGTTTTACCCGGCCAGTTGCCCACGTGTTGGTGCGCGCCGGTCAGCGCGTTGAAAACCGTGCTTTTGCCGGCGTTCGGGTTGCCGGCCAGGGCGACGCGAACGCGATGTAGTGTGCTCATGGAAGGACAGTTTCTCCTTGCGGCAAAGGGGTAACCAGCACTTTGTGGGCCATACCACGTCCTAAGGCCACCCGCGTTTCTCCCACAGCCAGCAAGAGGGGGCCGCCGTTGTCGTGCAACACGCTGACTTCGGCGCCCGGCCTCAATCCCAAACCGGCCAGCCGCTCGGTCAATGTGTGACCGGCGCGAATGCTCACCACACGCGCCGGCCTATGGGGAGGAAGCATGGTGAGCGGCATGGCGTCAGTTGCCACGGGCAACCTCCCCTCCCCCAACAGGCGGCACCTCGACGAGGATATCGGCAGCGTCCTTACGCCGCAGCGAAAGATGGGACCCCTTGACCGTGTATTCCACGGGGTCGCCCAGCGGCGCCACGCGCTCCACATAGATGGTCTCCCCCCGCACCAGCCCCATCTCAAGCAGCCGACGCCGCAGCGGGCCCCGGCTACGAATAGCAGCGATGACACCTTTTTGCCCTGGCTCCAACACACTCAGGGGCACACGCTTGGGATACTCGTCAGACGAAGCCATACACTCTCCAAAGCGGACAGCGCGTCCGTCAAAAGGTAGATAAAGTATACCATAATCATAAAAAACCGCCAGGGAAGCCTCTCCCTCGCGCTGGGGTTCGATTATAATTCGCTTTGACTTTCTTCACAAGGAGCAACGATGAGCCGTGTCATTCAAACCAATGGCGTGGGCAAACGCCGTCAGCGGTTGTTACAAATGTTGGGGCTGGCCCTGCGGGAGTTGATGACGCAAACCCGCCCCGACGAACGCACCCTCGATCTGGCTGCTTTCATCACCGAACTGCTGGGGGCAGTCGCAGCGACCATCGAAGAAACCACCACGCCGTGGGAAAAGCGAGGTTACTGGGTAAAGGCCGACCGTTTTCGCATGGACTGGCGTTGGGCAGCCGAATTGCAAGCCGCGATGCGCGAGGCCGTGCTTGCCCGTGATTGGGACGAAATTGCACGCCTCGCGGCGCGGCTTTTTGCCCACGTCGGCCATATCAAAATTCCCAAGCGCCTGCGGTTAGACCATACCTGGAAAGGCGCCTACCAGCGTCTGAGCCAAAAACATGCTCCGGGCTCACGGCCTTCCGCCTGAAGCCCCCCAGCCAATTGACCAACCTCTCCCTTCGCGGTTACAATCAGGCCATGCAGACCACAGAAACAGCCTACCGTCAGGCCGTGGCGTTCCTTTACAGTTTCATCGACTACAGCCTGACCCGCAATTTGCGGAACGCTCCCGAAAAGTTCGACCTGGCGCGGATGGAAAACCTGCTGGCAGCGTTGGGCGCACCGCATCGCGCCTACCCCGTGTTGCACATCGCCGGGACGAAAGGCAAAGGTTCCACCGCAGCACTGATGGCCGCCGCGCTGCAGGCCGCCGGATATCGAGTAGGACTCTACACCTCACCGCATCTGGAGGACTTTGCCGAGCGCATCCAGGTCGATGGGCACCCCATCCCCCACGCCGACCTGCCCCAGATCGTCGACCGCCTGCGCCCCCACATCCCCCGCATTCCCGGCCTGACCACCTTCGAACTGACCACAGCCGCCGCCTTTCTTTACTTCGCCGATCGAGGCGTGGATGTCGCGGTGGTAGAGGTGGGGCTTGGGGGACGGCTGGACGCCACCAACATCGTCCACCCCTTGGTGTCGGTGATCACCCCCATCTCTTACGACCATACCGCCATCCTGGGCAACACGCTGAGCGCCATCGCCCGGGAAAAAGCAGGGATCATCAAGCCCAACACGCCGGTGGTGATTTCGCCTCACCCGCCGGAAGCCCGCCTGGCCATTCAACGAATCGCCGCCAGCCGCCATGCGCCGCTGGTAGAGGTGGGGCGCGATTGGCTCTATGCGCCGGTTGCCCGCAGCCTGGAAGGGCAAGTGCTCTTCGTCTGGCACATGGCCGAGCAACCGCTGGTAGATGCCTTCGTGGAGTCGGGCGGCTTTCAAGAATGGGAACCGACCCGGCTGCGCATCCCCTTGCTGGGGCCGCATCAGATCGACAACGCCGCCACCGCCTACGCCGCCCTGCAAGTGGCTCGCCGCCAGGGGCTTGCCATCTCCCAAGAAGCCATCCGCCGCGGCTTTGCCCGCGCCATCTGGCCGGGGCGGTTCGAAATTCTGCACCGCAACCCGCCCGTGGTGGTGGACGGCGCGCACAACCGCGCCGCTGCCCACCAAATCCGCCTCACCCTAGATGAATACTTTCCCGGCTGGCCGGTCGTGCTGGTTTTCG
Source organism: Anaerolineales bacterium (assembly GCA_026985785.1). GTDB lineage: Bacteria > Chloroflexota > Anaerolineae > Anaerolineales > DRMV01 > DRMV01. Next base: position 6,533 of record JALSPT010000175.1, on the reverse strand, counting down.
GCGCCTCGGCGGACAAAGACATCCGCGGCATGTTGACCGAACTGGTACCCCGGGCGCAACGGGTCATCGTCACGCGTTCGTTCCACCCCCGTGCGGCAGCGCCGCATGACCTGGTTGCCGAGGTGCACCGCCTGGGGCGGCCAGCGCAGGCTTTCGACGACATGGGCGACGCCATGCTCGCCGCGCTGCAACAGGCGAGTGGCGAAGCAGTCGTGCTGGTCACCGGCAGCCTGTTTGTGGCCGCGGCAGCCCGCAGCGTGTGGCGCCAGACTCACCGTCCCGAACAACCCTTTGCCCCCCTCACCCTCCCTATCGGTAAACGCCTATGACCCCCTTTCATCTGCACGACGATATCCCCCCCTGGGAAGACCTTAGCGAAGAGCTCCTCGACGCCATTCAATCGCAAACCGAATGGCTCTACCACGTCCCCAACAGCGACCCCGACAAGGACGGCCTTCTCACACTGCCTGCCATCGTGCTCCCCGATACCATCATCTTGCCTCAACTGCTGGGCCCGCTGATGCTCAGCGGCGAAGAAAACGCCGCCGCGGCCCGCGCAGCCGCCGAAGCAGGCACCACCGTCGCCGTTTTCATCCTGCAAGATCTGGAGAAAGAAAACCCCACCTGGGGCGACGTCTTCCCCATTGGCGTCGAAGCAGCCGTCGCACCGCCCTACACCATGCCCAACGATGCCTACGCCGCCCTGCTGCACGGACGGCGGCGGGTGGAATTGGTAAACATCCTCCAAACCCAGCCCTACCCCATCGTGCAGGTACGCCCGCTGGCCGAGACTCAGCCCGACGACGAGGAAAGCCGCGCATTGCGGCAACTGGCGCTGAGCACGATGGAGCAGTTCGTAGAACTCAACGAGGCCGTGCCCGAAGAAGTGTACCTTTACGCCCTCAACACCGACAGCCTCGGCTGGCTGGCCGACACCATGGTGATGGCCCTCTCGCCCACCCACGAGCAACTGATGGCCTTCCTCAGCACCACCGACCCCAAACAACGCCTGAGCGCCGCGCTGAAGCACATGCAAGAAGCCCTCGCCCGCCTGGAACTGGAAGACGAAATCCACAGCCGGGTACAAAACGAGATGGACCGCAACCAGCGCGAGGCCTACCTGCGGGAGCAAATGCGCGCCATCCAAAGCGAACTGGGCGAGGGTGACTTTTGGACCCAGGAAATCAACGAACTGCGGCAGCGGGTGGAAAAAGCAAACCTGCCCGATGAGCCCAAAGCCCGCGCCCTGAAAGAGATCGGGCGGCTCTCGCAACTGCCGCCTATGGCGCCCGAAGTCGGCATCTTGCGCACCTACATCGAATGGATTCTGGATCTGCCCTGGACGGAGGAAACCGAGGACAACCTCGACCTCGCCCACGCCGCGCAGGTGCTGGAAGAGCACCACTACGGGCTTCCGAAGGCCAAAGAGCGGATTTTGGAATACATCGCCGTGCGCACCCTCAAGCCCAAACGCCCCCGCCAGCCCATCCTTTGCTTTGTTGGCGCGCCGGGCACCGGCAAAACCTCCCTGGGCAAATCCATCGCCGAAGCGCTGGGGCGCAAGTTCGTGCGCGTCTCGCTGGGCGGCGTGCGCGACGAGGCCGAAATCCGCGGCCACCGCCGCACCTACATCGGCGCATTGCCGGGGCGCATCTTGCAAACCATGAAGCGCGCCGGGACCATCAACCCAGTCTTCATGCTGGACGAAATCGACAAATTGGGCAACGACTTTCGCGGCGACCCCTCCGCCGCCCTGCTGGAAGTGCTCGACCCCGAACAGAACTATGCCTTTTCCGACCACTACCTGGAAATCCCTTACGACCTCTCCAAGGTGATGTTCATCACCACGGCCAACACCCTCGCCACCATCCCCCCGGCGCTGCTCGATCGGATGGAAGTCATCGAATTTCCGGGCTATGTGGAAGAAGAAAAACTTCTCATCGCCCGCCGCTTTCTCATCCCCCGCCAGATGGAAGAAAGCGGCCTGGAGCCGGAGGAAATCCATTTCACCGACGCCGCTCTGCAGCGCATCGTGCGGGAATACACCAACGAGGCCGGTGTGCGCAACCTGGAGCGCGAGATCGGGCGCGTCTGCCGCAAGATCGCGCGGTTGAAAGCCGAAGGCAAGCGCTTCCCGAAGCGCATCACGGCCAAAAGCGTGGCGCGTTTCCTCGGCCCGCCCCTCTACTTCGACATGGAAACCGAAAAAGAAGACGAGGTGGGCGTGGCCACCGGCCTGGCATGGACGGTCACCGGCGGCGAAGTCATGCCGGTAGAAGTGCTGCTGATGGAAGGCAAAGGCAACCTGCGCATCACGGGGCAAATCGGCGAGGTGATGCAAGAATCGGCGCAGGCGGCGCTTTCGTACCTGCGCGCCCATTGCGACGAATTTGGCGTCGATGCCGAGAGGTTCGAAAACACCGACATCCACATCCACGTGCCGGAAGGCGCCGTGCCCAAGGATGGGCCCAGTGCAGGCGTCACCATGGCCATCGCGCTGATCTCGGCCTTTACCCAGCGTCCCGTGCGCCACGAGGTGGCCATGACCGGCGAAATCACCCTGCGGGGCAAGGTGCTGCCGGTGGGAGGCGTGCGTGAAAAGGTGCTCGCCGCCCATCGCCACGGTATCAAGACCGTCATCCTGCCGGAGCAAAACCAGAAGGATCTGGCCGAAGTCCCCAAATCGGCCTTGCAGGCCCTGCGCATCATCCCCGTGCAGCGGCTGGACGAGGTGATAAAAGTGGCGCTGTTGCCCCGGCCAGCAGCGGCCGAAAACAAGGCGGCGGCAGAAGTCACGCCGACGCCTGACAGTTGACACAAATTTCATATTGATGGGGCTTTCCCGCTTGACATAATCACCCCTCTTTTATAAAATCGGCTCACCTCCATTGTGTGAAAGTGGGCACAATGGACTATTTCACTTTCGTTGGAGGAGGCGACAACGCATGAGCGAACTTTCTCACGTCGAACAAATTTTCATCTGGGCAATTTTGGGCATCGCCATTCTGGGCCTTGCCTACGCCCTCTTCCTGCGCAACCAGATTTTGCGGGAAGACAAAGGCACGCAGAAGATGCAAGAGGTATGGGAGGCCATCCGCAAGGGTGCCATCGCCTACCTCAACAGCCAGACCAAAATCATCCTTCCTTTCATCCTCATCCTGACGGTAGTGCTTTTCTTCTCCGTCTACATCGTCCCCGTGTCCGAAGAAGCCATGCAGCGCTTCGCCGGGATGCCCGAAGAGACCGTTCGCCTGATCATGGGTTTTGGCCGAGCGGGCTCTTTTATTTTGGGCTCCCTGTTTTCGCTGGCGGTGGGGCAAATCGGGATGCGCATGGCAGTGGAAGGGAACGTGCGCGTCGCCGCGGCAGCGCGACGTTCCTTTGGTGATGCCCTGCGCATCGCATACCGCGCCGGCACGATCACCGGCATGCTGACCGACGGCCTGGGGCTGTTGGGCGGCACGATCATTTTCATGATCTTCGGCGTTGCCGCACCGGATGCCTTGCTGGGCTTTGGCTTTGGCGCCACGCTGATTGCCCTGTTCATGCGCGTGGGCGGCGGCATTTACACCAAAGCCGCCGACGTCGGCGCCGACCTGGTGGGCAAGGTCGAGGCCGGCATCCCCGAAGACGACCCCCGCAACCCCGCCGTGGTGGCCGACCTGGTGGGCGACAACGTCGGCGACTGCGCCGGCATGGCCGCCGACATCTTCCAGTCCTACGAAGTGACCATCGTCTCTGCCTTGATCCTCGGCCTGGCGCTGTGGCACATGACCAACAACGTGGCCTGGATCGTGTATCCTCTGCTGGTGCGCGGCATCGGTGTGCTTTCCTCCATCGTGGGCACTTACATCGTCAAAGGTGGCCCCGAAAAGAGCGGCGACGCGATGAAAGCCATCTTCAAGGGCTTCCTCTCCTCCGCCGCCATCTCCACCGTGCTTTTCTTCGCGGTGGGCTGGTACTACCTCGGCGTGATGCAGCACGGGCAACTGCCCGGCGGGTGGTGGCGCGCACCGCTGGCCGTGGCCGTGGGTGTGCTCCTCGCCATCGCCAACGACCGCCTGACCGACTATTTCACCGGGGCCGAAGGCTCGCCCGTGCGCGAAATCAAGAAATCCGCCGACACCGGCTCCGCCACCCTCATCCTGCAAGGGCTGGTCGTGGGCTACGAGTCTTCCGTGTGGGCGATCCTGGTCATCGCAGCCACCATCATGGCTTCGGTCTTCATCTTCCAGGGCATCCCCGGCCTGAACGAAGTCGAGAAAATCACCTACATCCTCTACGGCGTTTCCATGACCGGTATCGGCATGCTAACCCTTACCGGCAACAACGTCGCGATGGATTCCTTCGGTCCCATCGCCGACAACGCCAACGGCATCGGCGAAATGGCCTGGGCCGAGATGGAAGACGAAGAAACCAAGGTCGCCCAGCAAATCATGGCCGACCTGGACGCGGTGGGCAACACCACCAAAGCCATCACCAAGGGGGTGGCCATCGGTTCGGCGGTCATCGCCGCGGTGGCGTTGTTCGGCTCGTATCTGGTCGACGTCAGCAAAGCGCAGGCCCAGGCGGGCGTAGAGGCTGCCCGGCAGTTGCAGAACCTGGGCATCCGGGTCAACGTCCCCGAAGTGTTCGTCGGCATGTTGATCGGCGGCGCCCTGCCCATGCTGTTCTCAGCGTACGCCATCCAGGCCGTGCGGCGCGCCGCGTCGCTGATGGTGGACGAGGTGCGACGCCAATTCCGCATGGGCGTGCTGGAAGGCAAACGCAAACCCGACTACCAGCGCCCGGTGGCCATTTCGACTGCCGCTGCTCAAAAGGAACTCATCGCCCTGGCAACGATGGGCGTGGTCGCCCCCATCCTGGTCGGCATGTGGCTCGGCGTGGAGGCTCTGGGCGGCTTCCTGGCCGGCTTGATCCTCTCCGGCCAGTTGCTTGCCGTGTTCATGAACAACGCAGGCGGCGCGTGGGACAATGCCAAGAAGACCATCGAAGACGAGCCCAAGGCCCCCGAGAACAACCTGGGCAAAGGCTCCGAGCGCCACAAGGCCAGCGTGGTGGGCGACACCGTCGGCGACCCGCTGAAGGACACCGCCGGCCCGGCACTCAATCCGATGATCAAGGTGGTCAACTTGGTCGCGGTGATCGTCGCGCCGATGGTCGCGCAATACGAACACTTTGGTGTGGGCGGTTGGGCGCTCTTCGTGGTGCTGCTGGCCTCGCTGGTGTGGTCCATCTGGTACAGCCGCCGCACCGAGGTGGAAGGTACTGAATAACCCCCACAACCGTCAAAAGTCCCCAAAAAAACAGGCCGCCACCAAAAGGCGGCCTGTTTTTTATCGCCAAACGGTCAAAATCGTGCGCCGGGGCTTGCTTTTCTGAGCAAGATAGGGCATACTAAAGGAAGGGAGAAGAGCCATGGCAAAAACCAACTTGCGCGCCTACAACCGACAAATCGACGACCTGATCAGCCGCGGTGAATATCAGGAAGCCATTGCCCATTGCCGCCATATTCTGGAAAAATTCCCCAAACACGTGGCGACTTATCGTCTGCTGGGCAAGGCTTACCTGGAAGCAGGGCGGCATGACGAAGCAGCCGACGTCTTTCGCCGTGTCTTGGCCGCCATGCCGGACGATTTCATCGCCCACGCGGGATTGAGCGTCATCCACGAAGCACGCGGCGACCTCAAGACTGCTCTCTGGCACATGGAGCGCGCCTTTGAGGTGCAACCCTCCAGCCCTGCTATCCAGGACGAGCTTCGCAGGCTATACGAAGCGGTAGAAGGCATTGCACCGCCGCGCCTGCGCCTTACCCGAGGGGCGTTGGCGCGTATGTACCTGCGCAACGGCCTATACGCCCAGGCCGTTGCAGAACTGCGCGCCGCACTGGCTGAAGAGCCCCATCGTGCTGACCTGATGGCTTTGTTGGCCGAGGCGCTTTATCAAGACGGCAACGCGATAGAAGCCGCAGGGACTGCTGCCTCGCTTTTGCAAAAATTACCCTACTGCCTGCAAGCCAACCGCCTCATGGCACGCATTCTCACCGAAAGCCAGCGAGAGGAAGAGGCCAAAGTTTACCGCCAGCGCCTCTACGCACTCGACCCTTACGAGGCTTACCGCACGTCACCCGACACACCCCTTGACGAAGTGCCAGACGATGTCGTTTCCCTGGAAGCGCTGGAATGGAGCCCGGCCATGGCGGCACCTGGCTGGGATACTGCCGAAAGCACACCGCAGCCACCCAGCACCGCGGAGGAGGCTTCAGTACCCACAGCGGAGGAAGCCACGCCTCTCACTGCAGACGAGGAAGAAGAGGAGCCCCTGCTGGAATCCGCGGAATTACCCGACTGGCTGAAAGCCATGGCGCCGGAGGACGTCCTCACCACTCCCACGGACGAAAGCACCACTTTGGTGGAAGAGGCCGAAGAAGGAGAGGAAATCGATGCCGAACTGGCTGCCTTATTGACAGGGATGACGGAAGGCGCAACGGAGGCCGCCGGAGAAGGAGGGCTGCCCGAATGGCTCGCGGGAGC
>JALSPT010000174.1 GCA_026985785.1 Anaerolineales bacterium | reverse complement strand
GTCATGGAAGCCGCCTTCCAGGCCGTCCTGATGCACGGCGGTCCGGCTCTGATGTACCTCACCCCAGTGGTCGAGGCTCTCGACGCCTTCGAAGCCTGATTCCCCACCGGCCAATACGCCATCCTTCCCCCGCCCCGACGTTTCCCGTCGGGGCCTCACTGTTACCATAAGAGCCTATCCGGAAAATCTTACGGCTGATGTTATTACAACCCCCAACGGGGCGAAGCAATCCCCTCCTGGTGGGGGGAGGCTGCTCCGGCGGGCTTCGGCTACGCTCAACCCGCCTCGCAGTAACACACCCTGATTGACTGACAAAACGCTGTCCATCAGCCAATCTCTCCCATCGCCTCTTTGCAGAACGACGGGGCTCCCCTCTCCCTCCGGGAGAGGGGTCGGGGGTGAGGGCAAAGGTGCGAAAGGTGCCTGAAATACCCTCACCTCCCCCCTCCCCCCTCCTCTCCCAAAGGGCGAGGAGGGGGCGCTGGCACCGAGCGAAGACGAAATGCTTGTGCCCGCAAAGCCTCGGGTAACCGACGGCCACCGTTGCCAAAATATGGGGAAAACTCAGCAGCGGGAGAGGGGCGCGGCGCTTTCCCGACCATCCCATCCCCGCCTCTTGCCCTTTTCAGCGCCTTCTCCTTCCCCCTTTCCGGCGCGCCATGTGTTAAAATTCACCCCATGAGCATCCAAAAATTTTACACCACGAAAGGGGACGACGGCACGACCGGCCTGCTGGGCTCCGGGCGCGTGCCCAAAGACCACCCGCGGCTGGAAGCCATCGGCGCGATCGACGAAGCCGGGGCGTGCCTCGGCCTGGCGCGGGCGCACGCCGCCGCGCCCCAAACGGCTGAGTTCCTCAAACAGGTGCAGCGTCACCTTTACGGCCTGATGGCCGAGGTCGCCGCCACGCCCGAAAACGCCGCCCGCTTCCGCGCCATCGGTGCGGAGCAAGTCGCGTGGTTGGAAGCGCGCATCGCCGAAATTGGGGAAGCCGTGCCGCCGCCCAAGGAATTCATCCTGCCGGGCGACTCGCCGGGCGGTGCATACCTCGACCTGGCGCGCACCGTGGTGCGCCGTGCCGAGCGGCGTTTAGCATCCCTGGTGCACAGCGGCGAGGTGGAAAATCGCCACCTGCTGCGCTACCTCAATCGCCTCTCCTCCCTCTGCTACGCGCTGGAACTGCTGGAAAATCACACCGCCGGCGTAGCCACTTCCAAAGCCAAAAGCGGAGCATGACCGGCACGCTGATCAATACCGCCACCATCCTGCTGGGCGGCACCATCGGCTTGTTCTTTGGCGCGCGCCTGCCCCAGCGGGCGCGGGAAACCGTGGTGGCCGGGCTGGGCCTGTTCACCGCGGCGATTGGCATCCAGATGTTCTTCAAATCCGAACACGCCATTCCCGTGCTGCTCAGCCTGCTGATCGGCGGCCTGCTGGGCGAGTGGTGGCGCATTGAAAGCCGCCTGGAGCACCTCGGCGCGTGGCTGGAAGCGCGTTTCACCCCCTCCGACGACGACGGTTCTTTGTTCGTCAAGGGCTTCCTCACCGCCTCGCTGCTCTTTTGCGTCGGGCCGATGACCATCCTCGGCTCGATTCAGGATGGCCTGACCGGCGACTACAGCCTGCTGGCCATCAAAGCCGTGCTGGATGGCTTCGCGGCGCTGGCCTTTGCTTCGACTTTGGGCGTGGGCGTGCTGTTCTCGGTGCTGGTGGTGCTGACCTACCAGGGCGGCATCAGCCTGGCGGCGGCGCAGATGCAGTCGGTGATGACCCCCGAGATGATGAACGCCCTCACCGCCGCGGGCGGCGTGGTGTTGCTCGGCCTGGCCATCAGCAGCCTGCTGGAAATCAAACCCATCCGCAGCGGCAACCTGCTGCCCGCCCTGCTGATTGCGCCCATCCTGGTGCTGCTCTTCAAATGAGCGCCTTGCTGGATGCCGCCGCGTGGGAGGACTTCCTCGCCGCGCACCCTAACGCCCATCTGCTGCAAACCGCCGCCTGGGGGGAACTGAAGCGCGCCTTTGGCTGGTATGCCCTCCGGCTGACGGCGGGCGAGGTCGGCGCGCAAGTGCTCTTCCGCCCGCTGCCGCTGGGCTTCACCGTGGCGTACCTCCCCAAAGGGCCGGTGGGACCGCGGGCGGCCTGGCCTGCCCTGTGGCCGGAAGTGGACGCCCTCTG
>JALSPT010000173.1 GCA_026985785.1 Anaerolineales bacterium | reverse complement strand
ACCGAAGCCAGCACGGTGTTTGGCGACCCTTTCAGCATCGTCTTCGCCGATCCCGATCATTCGACGGAAGAAGAACGATTCCTCATCGTAGGGCATTCTTACAAAGAACGCCTGCTAATCGTGTCATTCACAGAAAGAAGCCATCACATTCGCATCATCAGCGCCCGAAAACTTACAGCCAGGGAACAAAGAGATTATGAAGAAGTCATCAGCAAGTGACGCACTGCGCACAGAGTACGACCTCAAAGCCTTGCTCAAAAAAGGCACGCGAGGCAAATATGTTCAGCAGTATCGAGAAGGCAGCAATGTTGTCGTTCTCGACCCCGATGTTGCCGCCGCCTTCCCCACCAGCGAGGCAGTCAACGAAGCACTGCGCTTGGCCATGCGGCTGGCGCGTCTGCCACAGAAAGACGCCTCTAAGGCTGAGCCGCCTGCCCGGTAGCATTGCCTGTCCTCACCGCAGCGGGTGCTCTTTGGCAAAGGCCAGGGTGCGACTGACAACGCACGAATTCCAGCCAAACGAGGCCTTTTGACAGGAGACCAACCTATGGAAAACAAAGCGTTTCTCCTTGTGATGGAAGAAGTGCAACGCACGCCCGAAGAATACTGGCCGGCACTACTGCAACTCATTCGCACGTTCCGGGAAGCCATCACCCTGAAGCCAGCAACAGCCTCTTTTCAACAAGGATGGGAGGAAGCATTACGGGGCGAGGTGCACGCTATCGAAACCTTGTGGGAAGATATAGATGCCGAGTGAATCGTCGCGGCGCGCCTTGTTCTATACACCAGAGTTCAAGCGCAACTTGCGGCTGTTGAGTCGGCGATATCGTCATATTCGCTCGGATCTCACGCCGGTATTGGAGCGCATTCAGGCTGGAGAAGCACCTGGCCAGCAAGTTCCCGGTGTCAAGTTTACCGTTTTCAAGGTTCGAGTCAAAAACACAGATGCCCGCAAGGGGGTCAGGGGAGGCTATCGGCTCATTTACTACCTGCCAACGCCTCACAAGGCCATTCTCGTGACCGTTTACTCCAAAAGCGACCAGGAAGATATAAGCCTCCAACACATTCGACAAATCATTCAAAATTACGAGGCGTGAGCACCCACCACTGAAACGTCCGTTTCGCCAGGCCGATACGCTCCGCTGCGGATGGCTTCGTCCACCAGCACGCAGGCGGGGTCGGAGGCGAGATAATCGCCAAACACGCCGTAGGCCCGTCCGCGCTGGCCGCCGCAGACGTCGCGGTAGGGACACGTGCGGCAGGGACCTTTGAGTTTGTCGGGGTCGCGCAGGTCGCGGAACAGGGGGGCGTTGCGGTAAACCTCCACGACGTTATCTTTCCGGACGTTACCCGCCGAGATGGGCAAAAATCCCGACGGCATGATTTCGCCCAGGTGCGAGATGAACAGAAAGCCGTTGCCGTCGTTGACGCCCTTGGTGGGGCGGTTCAGGCCATCGGCGTACTGGAAACCTGCCCCCTGGAAGGTCACCGGCGCGTCGCCGCCCACCTCGGCCTTGCGGCGCTCGATGGCCACCCGCCGGTACATCGGCGCAGCCGTGCCTTTGATGTCAAAGGGCGCCTCCTTGGAAAGGTCGTACAGCCAGTTGAACACCCGCTCGTGCTCCTTCGCCGAAATCATCCATTCGGCCTGGGCGCGCCCGGTGGGTACTAAGAAGAAAACCGACCACTGCACTGCGCCCACCTCTTCGATAAACGGCACCATCTCGGGCAGCAAATCGACGTTGAAGCGGGTGACGGTGGTATTCACCTGCACGCTCAGCCCCACCTCGTGGGCATTGTGCAAGATGTTCATGGTGCGCTGCCAGGAACCCGCCACTCCACGGAAATCGTCATGCACTGCGGGCGTGGGGGCATCCAGGCTGAGGGCGATGCGGCGGATGCCCGCTTCTTTTGCCTTGCGCAGGCGCTTGACCGTCGGCAAAGCCGTCGCGGTGGGCGTGAGCGAGCAGCGGAGCCCCTTTTCGGTGGCATAGGCGATCAGGTCGAACAGATCCGGGCGCATCATCGGGTCGCCGCCGGTGAAAATCAGAATCGGATGTCCAAACTCGGCCATCTGGTCAATCAGCCGGAAGCCTTCCTCGGTGGTGAGTTCCAGCGGGTGGCGTTGCGGCTGGGCATTGGCGCGGCAATGCTTGCAGGCGTAGGCGCAAGCGTGGGTGATTTCCCAGGCGATGGTGAAAGG
>JALSPT010000172.1 GCA_026985785.1 Anaerolineales bacterium | reverse complement strand
GGGCGGTTGACGCTCTTTTTCAGCCGTGATAAAATTCTTGCCGGATGGGCGCGTAGCGCAACGGTAGAGCAGTGGCCTTTTAAGCCATTGGTTGCAGGTTCGAATCCTGTCGCGCCCACTTTACACAACGCTCACGGCCTTGGTCGTGGGCGTTGAGGCGTTAATTTCCTCCCCCAACCCTGCCGCTTCGCGGGGCCAGACGCCCATCCATTTCTTTCACCGTATCTAATACCCCACGCAATCATTGAATTTTACAATATTGTCACGTCGGCAATGGAGACACCCAGCAAGGCATTGTTGACGCACGAGAGTGCGCGCCCCTCGGTACGAAAACCGCATGCGCCTGCCAGCCGCTCTACTTTACGGAAAAGGGGAACCTTATCAGCGAGAAAGACGGCGCCTCAAAGAGGTCTCCAATAGTAAACTCAACAGGATGATAGCGTTCATCGAATAAAAGATGGCACGCAGCCCCAGCATAACGGCTGAGATTTTACCTTGATCTAACCCGAAGACCCCATAAAGGTAAACCGCCGTTATTTCCGAGACGCCCAACCCCCCCAATACCTGTATGGGGATAAAAGAAACCAATTGCATCACAGAGGCAACGTAGAAAATAGCCCAGGGGTTCACTTGTACATGAAATATCTGCATGCCTGTATAGGCGAAAATCATCGTCACTGTCATGTACAAAAACGACAACCCAATACTTTTCCCCAACATCCTTACTATCAATGTTTGAGATTCTTGGGCAAGCGCGTGAAGAGCCGCGAGACCTTGAAATGCCCACGGCGAGCGTGTCAACTTCATCCACGATAGAATCTTTGTTACAAGGCGCACAAAATGCTGACGTCCAAGTACAACGACCAAAAAAGCAAACGCCCCTCCTAATGTTCCCAGCGCGAGAAGCACCGTTAACCACCTTAAAGGAGCGATATCGCCCCACACCCATGCTGCGGCCAGCATCAAGTAGAAAGCGATAGCCAGCAGATCTCCAAACTTGACCAGCAAAAAAACCACCCCAGAGCGGCGTAATTTAACATTTCGCTCCGCCTTCAACATCGCCATATAAGAAGCGATCCCTGCACTCGTTGCCACGAAATTCGAAATAGCGCTTTGCCACGCGATGACTTTCAACACAGCAGGGTAAGGTTCTTGCTCGCCCAGAAGCACCTTGTATTGCAACCCTTTGAGCAAGAGCATTGCCAGGAATGCCCCAAAATTAGCCAGCAGCCATACCGGAGAAAGTGACAAAGACGAGCGAAGCGCCGAAGGATCTATTTTCTTTAGCACAAAAAACAAAAGAATCGCGGCCAGCACGATTTTAATGATCGTCCAGCCGCGTTTACTTAAACCCTGATTTTCAAAGGAGACTTTTCTCATAAGCACATCTGCTCACGTCGGTATCGGTTTGCCATTGGCTGCCCAACGCGCCTTTTTCTCTTATCCAATGGGGCTGATTTGGTCAAAAAGGGAACACTGGGCACCCAGAATTCACGCTAAGGCGGCGATAGATTTTGGTAAAAGGCAACCCACTGAGGTAAAACGGCTTGTATTGTATATTGTGCCAAGACTTTTTGATAAGCCAAAAGAGAGAGCCGCTCTCGCTCCTCAGGCAGAGATAGCAAGCGTTTTGTTAGAGTACACATTTCTTGCACTCGGCCAAACGGCGCAAGCAAGCCTGTGCGGCCGTGTTCAATAATGTGTTCTGTCCCCCCATTATACATCGCCACCACAGGACATCCCCATCTCATCGCCTCTATCACATAGAGGCTAAAATTTTCTCGCACGGAGGTTTGAACACAAACGGTGGATTGCCTGAGAAAGCAATCCACATCCTGACGTGCTCCCAGTAAAAATACTCTTTTGAGCCGTAAAGCGTTGATTTGCTTTTTTATCCGTGAAAACAACTTGCCCGTTCCTATACCCACAAAAGCGATATCTTCTTCCCGGCATTGATAGGCCAATTTTACAAACAAATCCCAACGCTTCTCTTTTGCAAAGCGCCCCACCATGGTCACAAGAGGGATATCTGAAGGCAATCCATACTTCTCTCGAAAATTTAGGCATTCTGTTGTGCGCTTATGATAAATTATGGCGTTAGGTAAAAGCACAATTTTATCCGAAGGGACGTCGTGGTACGCTTGCTCGTATCTTTCTTTCATTTCTTTAGTGAGAACAATGATGCGCTCTACGTGAGCAAGCATCCTTTGATATATCACTTCCAACGCCCAACGGACTGGGAAAGGATAGTAAAATCTCCAATTTTGTGGATAGAAACCTTGATGATCATGAACCACTACAGGGGTTTGTATTGCCCCCCTCGCCTTCAAAAATGTGGTTAACATTACCGATTTAAACAAATGGGTGTGGATAACGTCGGGGTGAAAAGAACGGATAACTTTAGCAAGGTCGGGCATGACATTCATTTTCCACCGAGGGAGGTTAAGCACTTCCACAGGCACTCTGTTGGCTCCAAGCCGCGCTGCCAACCATCGGCCCTCCCCCAAAACAACTACCCGATTTTCTATTCCAAAGGAAGGTAAAAGGGGCAAGATGTTCGACAGCAGTGTTTGGGCTCCTCCCATACGGCCATTATCAATAAAGTGCAACACCTTCATTTTTGCCACGCTCCCCATACCATTAACGCCCACAGGCGCTTGCCATGATCTTCTCGACCAGTGAGATGTTCCTCGATCAGGCGAGCCGTTACCTCCTGGCGAATCCAGGGGCGTAAAGGACTGCCAGCGCCGAGCAACAGATCTTGCATCCAGGAGCGCAACGGCCCGCGCAGCCAGGTTCCTACCGGCACGCCGAAGCCTTGCTTGCCGCGGCGCAAGATTTCCGCCGGCAGCAAATCGTCAAAAGCCTTGCGCAAAGCGACTTTACCCGTCAATCCGCGCACTTTTAACCGCCTGGGTAAACGAGCTGCCCAGGCAAACAGTTCGTGGTCCAGAAAAGGTGAACGCCCCTCCAGAGAAACCGCCATGGTCATTCGGTCGGCTTTGACCAGCAGATCGCCAGGCAGGTAAGTGTGCACGTCGGTGTACAGGGTGCGGTCCAGCAGGTCGCCTGCAGGCAAGGCAGTGAAATATTCTACCAACAACGCCTCCGCCGGGTGGTGCGGTAGCGCGGCGCGATGCTCTTCCCGCCAGAGGGCAGCCCGCTGGGCGGGGGAAAAGTACGACCCCCAGCGCAGGATGCTGGCGCGCGCGTCCACGCCGGGCAGTTGGGCCAGGCGCTTCATCCCGTTGAGCAGGCTGTGCCCCACAGGCCGGTTGCTGTGGTCGGGCAGGCGGGCGACCACGCTGGGCACCAGACGGCGGGTGAGCCATGGGGGGAGGCGCAGGTAACGGTTGGCCCAGGGGTCAAGCCAGTAGCGGGCATAGCCTGCAAACGCCTCATCGCCGCCGTCGCCGTTGAGCGCCACGGTGACGTGCTGCCGGGTGAGGCGCGAAAGGTGGTAAAGGGGCAACACTGAAGGGTCGGCCAGCGGCTCCCCCAGGTGCGCCACCAGCGTCTCGACCGTAGCCGGAATATCGCCGTAGGTGAGCACGAACTCGTGGTGGTCGGTGGCGAAACGCTGCGCCACCAGGCGGGCGTAACGCAACTCCGAAAAAGCCGTTTCCTCGAACCCCACCGAAAACGTTTTCACCGGCTCGCTGCTCATCCGGGCCATGACCCCCACCACAATGCTGGAATCAATCCCACCGCTCAGGTGAGCGCCGAGCGGGACGTCGCTGATAAGCCGCAAACGCACCGCTTCTTCCACGCGGGCGCGCAGTTCGACCAGCAGATCTTCCTCCGAAGCCTCCCATTTGGGCGTGTAGGTGACATCCCAATAGCGCCGCACTTCCAGGCGGCCTTCCTGCCACAGCAAAAGATGGGCCGCCGGCAATTTGAAAATGTCTTGATAGGGCGTCCAGGGTTCGGGAATGTATTGCAGCGCCAGATACATATCCAGAGCGCGAAGGTCAATCTCGGGCAGGTGAGGCAGGGCAGCCAGCAAGGCCGGGAGTTCTGAAGCAAAATACAGGGCACCGCCTTGCACGGTGTAATAGAGGGGTTTCTGACCAAGGCGGTCGCGTGCAATGAGCAACCGCCGCCGGGGGGCATCCCACAGGGCAAAGGCAAACATCCCCCGCAGGTGGTGAACGAAGTCGAGACCGTGCTCTTCGTAAAGATGGACGATGGCCTCTGTGTCGGTTCGGGAACGAAAGCGGTGCCCACGACGCAGCAACTTCTCTCGCAGTTGGGGGAAGTTGTAGATTTCGCCGTTGAAAACCACCCACAGGGATTCGTCCTCGTTGGGGATGGGCTGGTCGCCAGTTTGCAGGTCGATGACGGCCAAACGGCGCATGGCCAGGCCCACGCCGGGAGCAAAGTGGGAACCTGCGCCGTCCGGCCCGCGATGAGTCATGCGGGCATTCATCCGGTGCACGGCGGCCTGCTGGGCGGGAGAGAGTGCCGCCGTAGAGGAGGACAAACTCAAACCGCAAATGCCGCACATCAGCCCACCACCTCGCGGAAAAGCGCCACATATTGCCCGGCGGTGATTTCCCAGGTGTAATGCTGTAACACCCGCCGGCGGGCGTTTTTCCCCAACTGCCGCCAGGTTTCCGGCGGTGCGGTAAACAGCGAATCCAACGCACGCGCCAGCATTTCGGGGTCGTCTTTGGGTGTCAGGACGCCGACTTGCGGCGTGATCAGCTCCTCGTTACCGGCAATGCGGCTGGCGACGACAGGCAGCCCGGCAGCCATGGCTTCCAGCACTGCATTGGGCATCCCCTCATCACGGGAAGGGAAAACGAAGAGGTTGGCCTGCCGGTAAAAAGCAGGGATGCGTTCCGGCGGCTGCCACCCTGCGAAAGTGATGAACGGACGCAGCCCCAACCGTTCCGCCAGCGCCTCCAACGCCGGCCGGTAGGGGCCATCGCCCACAATGGTCAGATGCCAGGGCGGCGGGTCGGGAATGCCCGCCAACGCCTGCAGTAACACATCCAGCCCTTTCTGATACACCACCCGCCCCACGAAAAGCAGCCGGGGCGGCGTCCAGGCTCGCGCTTCCGGCGGGGCAAAGCGGTGGGCGTCCACGCCGTTGGGGATTACCCGGATGGGCACCGCCGGGTCGAAGCGCCGGGCAAGGTCGCGCAGGCCCTGGCTGTTGGCCACCACCGCCGCCGCCCCACGCCACACCCGCCTCAGCAGCGGGCCGATGAGGCGGTGGTAGGTGGCAAAATCGTAGGGGCGAAAGCCGGGCACATCGCCGCCGCGCAAGGCAACCACGTAAGGCACTTTCAGCCAGGGACGCAGCGCCCAGGCAATCATGCCGCTGGGAGCGCCAAAGAAAGCCAGGATGACGTCAGGCCGCCACCGGCGCGCCAGGCGGGCGGTGTGCACCAGGCCGCTGAGGATGAAGGCCGCCTGCTCCAGCGCACCCGAGCGGTCGGCGCGCCGCCGCAGCGCGAGGATGCGTACCACCTGCACGCCGTTTGCTTCTTCCCGCCGCGACAGGCCGCGATAATGAGCGGTCAACACCGTCACCGCATGCCCCTGGGCTGCCAACGCCTGGGCCAGGTGGCGGCTGGCGTTGCCCGCCCCTCCGCCAATGGGGGGGTACTCGGGATTGAGGACCAGCACCCGCATCGGTTCACTCCCCCTCAGGCAGATTGAGCACCCGCCGCACGGTGTAGGTCGGTTTGCCTTGGGCTTCGTGGTAGGTGCGCACCAGCAGTTCGGCAATCAGCCCCATCAAAATGGATTGAAAGCCTAAGATGATGAACATTAGGCTAAGTTGGAACAGCGGCGAAGTGAACAGTGCCACCTGCCAGAAAATGCGCCGCACGATGAGGAAGACCAGCAGCAGGCTGCTGGGGATGATCAGCATCAGCCCCAGCCCGCCGAAGAGATAGATCGGCTTATAGAAGAAACTCAGCAGGAATTTGACGGTAAACAGGTCGAGCACTACCTTCAGGGTGCGGGTCAGCCCGTATTTGGAGCGTCCGAACTTGCGGGGGTGGTGACGCACCACGACCTCGGCGATGCGCGCCCCTACCGAAGCCGCATAGGCAGGGATGAAGCGGTGCATCTCGCCGTAGAGGCGAAAATCGCGCAGCACTTCGCGGCGGTAGGCCTTGAGCGTGCAGCCGTAGTCGTGCAGGTGTACCCCCGTCACCCACGAAATCAGGACGTTGGCCAGGTGCGAGGGCAACACGCGGGTGAGGAGAGGATCCTGGCGGTTTTTCCGCCAGCCGCTGACCACATCGTAGCCCTCTTCCAGTTTGGCAAGCAGCAAAGGGATGTCCGCGGGATCGTTTTGCAAATCGGCGTCCATCAGCACCACCACTTCCCCCTGGGCATGATCAATCCCCGCCGCGATGGCCGCCGTTTGGCCGAAATTGCGCCGCAGGAAGACCACGCGCACATGCGCCGGGTCATCGGCGGCCAGTTGCTCCAGCACCTCAGCGCTGCCATCGCTGCTGCCGTCGTCCACCAGGATAATCTCCCACCTTCGCCGGCAAGACGCCAACGCCTGCTGCAGCGCCTGATGCAACAAGGGCAAGTTTTCCCGCTCGTTGTAGACCGGCACCACCACCGAGAGAAACACTGTCATCGCTTCCTCCTTCGGCCTCACGGGCGCGCCGAGAGCGGGCGGTAAATCAAAAGTTGCGTGCTTGCGTGGCAGGGGTCGGTGGGCGGCGTCGCGCCGACCCGCCGAAAACCCGCCCGCGCAAACAACGTCCGCCAGGTTTCCTTGTCGGTGACCTTGGTGGGCAGATAGCGTGCTTCGATCACCGCGACGTCGCTTTGTGCCAGCCAGCGGCGCGCCGAAGCCTGATTCCAAAAGCCGTGCCGCTCCAGCGCGTCGGCGTCGCCGCCCAGGCGGTAAGAATACATGCCGTTGAACTGCTGGGGGAAGGTGTGCACGCTCAATGGCAGGTATAGCAGGGCAACCGGCGAATAAGCCCGCCAGTAGAGGGTAACGCCCTCGGGTATATATTTTTGCAAGGCAAATGCCGTCACCTCAGTTTGGTCGAGCATATCTGTAATCCTACAGTCATACTCTCGAAAATAGCCACTCATCCATGGGAAAGGCGATAGCAGGGTGAGGGTGAGCATCAAACCAGCGGCTGCGGAGGCAGAACGTTGCCACGGATAACGCCGACGCACAAGCCAACCAACCCCAAAAGCCCCTCCTCCCAGGAAGGCACCAAGCAACAAGCGGTGGCGCCACCCTGGAGCACCCACCAGCCTTCTTACAAACCAATGACTCCAATGCCCAACAGCCTCCAAGGGAATAAATTGCAAGGCGGCATTACCGATTTCAACGCCTCGCAAGATCGTGTGAGCATTTCCTACACCAACGGCTACCGCTGTCAATCCAGCCACAGCGAGGGTGGCTGCACGCAGGAAGGGAGGGGGGTCGGGAAGGCTCAACCCCAAAGGCAAAGCGATTAGCGCCAATGGCGCAAAAAAAGCGCCATAGATCAACAATCGGCCGGGGAAATTTTGGCCGCTCAAAGTGGCGGCAGCGTGAAGCAAAACCAAAAACCACGAAAGCAGCACAACCAACCGCACTGCGGCGGCTCCTAACAAACACTCCTTAGGACGGCGGAAAGGACGCAAGGCGACCACCGTAGCCAAGGTAAGACTTACCCATGCCAAAGCATACGTTTGCCAAAACCCTGCGGCAGTATCCACTCGAGCGATCAAAGACTCGTGCCGTCCTGCCCATACAGGTTCTCCAGGAATACTCCATTGCCACGTTGCCAGCCCCGGGAAGAGATTTCTAGGCAACCACTTTGCCCACAACCTCACAATATCGGGCCAATATAGTGCATGCAAGCCACCAACTACTACAGCCGTGGGAACCACAAACCATAACGCGCGCCGCCAGCCATGGCGTCGCCAAAAGAAAAAAGCCAACACGATCGGCACCGGGGCCATGTTGATGCGGGTCATGACCAGAAGGCCACTGAGCAACCCAGCCAAAACCGCATCGCGGCGGCGCTGAAGTGGGTGCAGAGCAGCCACTACGCTCCACACCAACAGCATTGCAGCCAACCCTTCCGAAATCGCCAGGCTGTACACCCGCGCCCAGATCGGCATGGCCGCCGCAGCCACCATCGCCCACGCCGCCCAGCGCTCGCCGGCAAAGCGGCGCGTCAGCACCCAGACACCCACCCACAACAGCAGCCCCACCAGCACGGCAAAGTATCGCCCCGCCCGCAGCCCCGGCCCAAACCACGCCTGCACATAGCCGGGAATGAGAAACGAAAGCGGCATGTGGTTCGTCCACGGCCCGTAGGGTTGAAAAGGGCGATAGACCCCGCGCACGAACAGCAACCCTTTGTAAAGGTACAGCCCTTCGTCCAGCACCGGGCGCTGGTGGTGCGCAAAGTAAAGCGCCTCGCCGAGATACGCCCCCAGCGCCGCACCGGCCACCAGCCGCCAAAACCACCGTTGCGCCCCTAATCGCGCCCACCATGCTTTCATCGGCTTACCCTGTAACTACTTGTGCTGCCCATTCCCGCTCCTGCAAATACCACGCCACCGTGCGCCGGATGCCTTCCGGCAAACCCACCTCAGGCCGCCAGCCCAGCAGCCGTTCGGCCTTCTCGATGCTCGCCCAGGTGGTCTCCACATCGGCAGGGTGGCGCGGCTCGTGGACGATGTGCGCTTTGCGCCCCAGCGCCTCTTCGATGAGCGCAATCAGTTCCCGCACCGTGTAAGGGCGATCGTTCCCCAGGTTGATGATTTCGTAGCCCAGCGGCTTCAATCCCAGCACGGTGCCACGGGCGATGTCGTCCACATAGGTGAAATCGCGCGACTGGGAGCCATCGCCAAACAACCGCAGCGGTCGCCCTTCGGCAATCCACTGGATGAAGCGAAACGGTGCCATATCAGGCCGCCCCGCCGGGCCGTACACCGTGAAATAGCGGAACACCGTGACGTCCAGCCTGTAGAGCCGGTGGTAGGTGTAACACAGCGCCTCGGCGGCCTTTTTGCTGGCTGCATAGGGCGAAAGCACCCGGTCGGTGGGTGCATCTTCCTGGTAGGGCACGGCGTTGCCTTCGCCATAGAGGCTGGAGGTGGACGCCTGGATGAATTTGGGCACGCCGCTGCGGCGGCACATTTCCAGCAGGTTGAGCGCGCCGGTGGTGTTGGTTTCGATGTAAACCCACGGGTTTTCCACGCTGGCGCGCACTCCCGCGCGGGCGGCCAGGTTGAAGACCGCGTCGAACCGCTGCGCCGCGCCCAATGCCAGCACGGCCTCTTTGTCGGTCACGTCCAGCGGCTGGAAGGTGAACCCCGTTTGCCCCTCCAGGCGGCGCAGGCGGTATTCCTTCAGCCGCCGGTCGTAGGCGTCGTTGAGGTTGTCGATGCCTACGACTTCGTGGCCGGCAGCCAGCAGCATCTCGGCCACCCGAGAGGCGATGAAACCGGCCACGCCGGTGACCAGGTAAACGCTCATGCCCGCTCCTAAAACAGCGAAAGTTGCTGCGGCTTGTCCTTGGACGGTTTTTCCTCGGCGATCTCTTCCACGCTTTCGGGAATCTCCGCTGCCTGGCGGATGATGTCGGGGAGGCGGGCAAAGTCGGCTTCTACCACCCGCCGCAGCGAGGGTTGGTGCAATGCGGCGGCGGGGTGGTACATGGGAACCACCAACTGGCCGCGCACTTTGACCGGTTTGCCGTGGATCTGGCTGATTTTGGCGTTGCGGATGAACTTGGCCATCGAAAAGCGCCCTAAGGTGACGATCACTTTGGGACGGATGGCCTTGATCTGCCGGTCGAGGTAAGGCTCGCAGGCAGCCAGTTCCTCCGGTTCAGGGTCGCGGTTGCCCGGCGGGCGGCATTTGACGACGTTGGTAATGTAAACCTCCTCGCGCCGCAAACCGATGCTGTGCAGCAATTCGTCCAAGAATTGCCCCGCCGCCCCCACGAAAGGTCGCCCTTGCACGTTTTCGTGGAAGCCGGGGGCTTCGCCGATGAACATGATTTCGGCATCCGCCGGGCCTTCCCCCGGCACGGCTTTGCGGCGCGCCCGATGCAGCGGGCATCGCTGGCATGACCGCACCTCTTCGGCCACCTGGGCCAGAATCTGCTCAGCGTTCATGCGTTCCTCCTTCGGGCTGCCATACGAGCGTCATGATCAGCGCGTCTTCGCCGTTGTCGGTGTAATAGCGCGCCCGCCGCCCCACGACCGCAAAGCCCATCTGCCGGTAAAGCGCTTGGGCGGCGGTGTTGCCGGCGCGCACTTCCAGCGTGGCCAGCGCCGCCCCCTCCTCTCTGGCGGACTGGATGGCGGTTTCCAGCAGACGGCGGGCGATGCCCTGCTGCCGAAAATCGGGGTGGACGGCGATGGTGGCAATATGCGCCTCGTCCACGATCAGCCACACGACCACAAACCCCACCACTTCGCCATCCACCTCGGCTACCCACAGGCGGGAATGGGGGCTGTGGCGCAACTCGTGAGGGAAGGCCGAGGGCGGCCAGGGGACGGTAAAGGCCAGGCGGTCGATTTCCTGCACGCGGGGGATGTCTTCCGCCCGCATCGGGCGAATGCGAACAACCGTCATGCCGGGATGGGGGTGCCGGTGTGCAGGTAGATGGGGGCGAGGGTGGCGGCGGGATCGCTCTCTCCGGCTTGCAAACGCTGCCAGGCGAGTTCGGCCACGTAGGCCGGGCGGCGGGCGCATGTTGCCGGTGAGGGAAGCCACACGCGGCGGTACTTACGGGCCAAGCGGCGGCGTTCTTCGGCTTGCAGTTCGCCGCACACCACGGTGGGGTTGTGGATGCGCTGTGCCAGGGTATCGGCAGTCAGGATTTCCGGCGCTTGCCCGGGCTGCCAGGTCCCCTCGTTCAACCGATACCAGCCCACAGCCAGCCGTCCCCGCCCGGCAGGGAGAACAGCCGCCAGGGTGGGAAACGCCGACGTCGGCGGCACGGCAGCGGCCACCGCGTCCAGCGTGGGCACGCCCAGCAAGGGAAGCCCCCGCCCTACCGCCAGCCCTTTGGCAAAAGCCAGGCCAATCCGCAGGCCGGTAAACGATCCCGGCCCCAACGCCACGGCAATGCCGCTCACCTCGTCCATTGACGCGCCGACGCGACTTAGCACTTCGTGGATCAGAGGCGCCAGTTGGCGCGTATGGCGACGCCCGCCCTGCCAGGCACACTCGGCCACGACGCGCGTTCCGTCGTATAGCGCTACGCCAATGCGTTCGGTAGAAGTGTCCAGCGCCAGCAACATGGCGTTTGCTCCTTACAGGCCGCGTAAAATGGCTGCCCGCAACCG
This sequence comes from Anaerolineales bacterium, assembly GCA_026985785.1. Classification (GTDB taxonomy): domain Bacteria; phylum Chloroflexota; class Anaerolineae; order Anaerolineales; family DRMV01; genus DRMV01. The sequence goes on along the minus strand of JALSPT010000172.1, from coordinate 21,273 downwards.
ACGAACCAGATGGCGGGGGCGTTCACCGGTGGGCAGGAAGGCCAGCGTCCGCTGCAACTCGCCCAGCCATGCAAAGCGGATGGTGAGCCGCTCTTCCGGTAGGGCCTCGGCGATGATGTCTGCCCATTCCACCACCAGGGGCGCTTCTTCCCACATGGCAGCAATGTCTAAGTCCAGGGCTTCGGCTGGACCGGAGAGGCGGTAAGCATCCATGTGATAGAAAGGCGCGCCGTCGTCACGCCGGTAGAGGTTGACCAGCACAAATGTCGGGCTGACCACGTGCTCGGCTGAACCCCATCCGGCCACCAGCCCCTGGACAAAGGTCGTTTTGCCGCCGCCTAAGTCGCCTTCCAACGCGAGGACATCGCCGGGTTGCAACCACGCTCCCAAGCGCATTCCCAGCCGGCGAGTTTGCTCCGCTGAACGGCTGATGAACTCCAGGGCATCTGCGCGTAAAATCACCACGGCGTGATTATACCAGCGAACACCCAAGACCTGCTGCCGACACCAACGACGCTTTGGAGTACAATTGAGGTACTGGTATCCTTCTGCCCAGGAGAAGTTTTATGCCCGGTGTGGCGTGGATTGTGGACGACGATCGTGAAATGGCCGAAGCCATTGGGCTGATGTTGAGCCTGTTGGGCTGGCGCTACCGCATTTTCCTCTCTCCGCGGGCTGCTGGGCGAGCCTTGCTGCGAGAGGCGCCCCCCGATGTCATCTTGCTGGATCTCAACATGCCGCACGTGGGCGGGGATGAATTTCTCGAATTTGTGCGCAGCCGCTCCCGCTGGGAGCACGTGCGGGTGGTCATGCTGACGTCGGAATTTGCCGAAACCGAGCGCAAGCGCCTGTTGGGGCTGGGGGCGAACGCTTATCTCACCAAACCGGTGGTCTTGGAGGAGTTGGAACGGGCGCTCGAGGGGTAGCAAATGGGCGGTCCGGTTGTGGGTTTTGCGGATTCCGTAGGGTGAGGTTTTTCGAGTACAATAGAGACATGAGCAACGACAACCTTGCACCATCTTCCCTGATGCTTTTTTCTACCCACGCGGGCGAAATTGATGCAATTTGCCGGCGTTATCGGGTGCGCTCGTTGCGGGTTTTTGGGTCAGTTGCCCGAGGCTCAGCGGGAAAGGGCAGCGATATAGATTTGTTGGTAGAATTTACCGAGCCGGTGACTCTGTTGCACCTCGTGCGTTTGCAACGGGAGTTGTCCGAAGTGTTGGGAAGGCCTGTCGACCTTGTGACCGAGAAGGCACTCAGCCCCTATATGCGTTCCCAGGTGGTTGGCGAGGCGCGGGTGATGTATGAAAACACATGAGGACAGGGTTTACCTGCGGCACATTTTGGACGCGATCGAGCGCATAGAGCGCTATTTGGCGGGGGTGACAGCGGAAGAGTTTACCAGGGCAGAATTACTCCAAGATGGGGTAATTCGGCAGTTGGAGATAATTGGCGAGGCTACCAAGCGCATGTCCGCTGAGTTGAAGGAGATGTACTCGGTGCCGTGGCGGGATATTGTGGACATGCGAAACAAGTTGATACACGATTACTTTGGGGTAGATGTGGATCTCGTATGGGCTACAGCGGAGCAAGATATTCCTGTACTGAAACGGGCTATCTGTCAGATTTTGAGAGATCTTGGAGAAGCCCCTCCTTGCTAACCCTGCGCAGTGGATGGGGCTACGCCCGAGGCGCCATGGTAAAATTCGGCCTCGGAGGTGTCTTATGGCCAAAAGCAAGTCCAAGAAGAACAAACTGAGCAAGGCTCAGCAGCGTGCTATGCGCCGCCAGCAGATTGTGATGGCAGCCATTGGGGCGTTGATCATCCTTTCCTTTGTGATTACCCTCATCAAGTGACGAAGTGATATTGTGGCGATGCATTGGCGGCGGTGGCCGGTGTTCGTCGCGGTGCTGCTGGCCGTTTTTGTGGGGGTGTGGGGACATCTCGGCGACGCCGCAGCAGCGAGGGGAACGCCCGCGCGTGGGGCGTGGGTGGTAAGTGCGGAACGTGTAGCGTGGGCGGCTGGGGCGACGACCCCTGCCGAGGCATTGAAGGCGGCGGGTATGGCCGCGCCAGATGGCAGCGAAATCACCGTCGATGGCCGGCGTTGGGGGGCAAACCAGGCGTTGCCGCAAGGAAAAGTGCCGCCGGTGATCCAACTTCGCGCCGCGGTGCCCATCACGCTGAGAACCGGCGGCAAAAGTGTGCGTTTGAGCACGACGGCGCCCACCCTGGCAGAAGCCCTGTGGGCGCAAGGCATCGTCTTGTCCGAAGCCGACCGTTTACGCCCGGAAGCATCGACTTGGCTGACGGCCCCCCTCCACGTCACCCTGACGCGTGCCCGCCCGCTCTCCGTGCGCGTTGGCAGGCGTACACTGCGCCTTTACAGCACCTCGGCCACGGTGGGCGAGGCTTTGGCCGCTGCTCGCCTTGCCCCTCAGGGGTTGGAAACGACCGCCCCTGAGGATACCGCGCCCTTGCCTACCGGCGCACAGGCGCTCGTCACCTTCCATCGCGTGTGGGAAACCGTCGTGCTGCGCCAATTGCCCGTGGCGTTCGCTACCAAGACCCAGCCGCTGCCCGATGTGCCGCTGGACACGGTCAAGGTGGTGCAGAAGGGAACCTATGGCTTGCAGGTGCAGCGGGTACGGGTGCGTTACCAAGATGGCGTCGAGGTGGCGCGGACAGTGGAAGACGCCTGGCTGGCGCAGCCGCCCAAGCCGCGCATCGTGGGCTATGGCACCAAAATCGTGCCCCAAACGCTGCAAACGCCCGATGGCCCGGTGACGTGTTGGCGCATCGTGCGGGTGTATGCAACTTCGTATTCGCCGTGTCGGCTGGGGGTGGACTACTGTTCCGACCGCACGTTCAGCGGGATGACGTTGCGCAAGGGCATCGTGGCCGTCAAGCGCTCGTGGTATGCCTACATGGGGGGGCAAAAAGTGTACGTGCCGGGCTACGGTTTTGGGGTGATTGCCGACATCGGCGGGGGCATCCCTGGCCGTGCGTGGATCGATTTGGGCTATTCGGATGACGATTATCAATCGTGGCATCAGTGGACGACGTTGTGTTTCGTCGCACCCCCGCCCCCGCCGGAGCAAATTCCGTGGATTCTGCCCTGAACCTACCTGCCCTGCTGCGTCGTTACGGCCTGCGCCCCGATCGTCGCTTGGGGCAGAATTTTTTGGTCAGCGCAAGCGCCTTGCGGCGGGTGGTGGCTGCTGCCGAACTGCGGGGGGATGAAGCCGTGCTTGAAATCGGGCCGGGGGTGGGCAGCCTTACCCGCTTGCTGGCGCAGCGCGCCCGCCGGGTGGTGGCTGTAGAACTGGATGCTCGCCTGCAACCGGCGCTGGAGGAAGTTCTGCGTCCTTATGCCAATGTCCGTTTGGTATTTGGGGATGTTTTGCAGCATGATCCTGCCGGGTTGATGGGGGGAGAACCTTACGTGGTGGTGGCCAACATCCCGTACTACATCACTTCGGCGGTCATTCGTCATCTGCTGACCGCGGCGGCGCGCCCTCAACGCGTGGTGCTCACCGTACAACGGGAGGTTGCCCAGCGCATTGCCGCCACGCCGCCGCACATGAGCCTGCTGGCGCTCAGTGTGCAGGTGTTTGGTCAGCCCCGCATTGCTGCCCGCATTCCAGGCGGGGCTTTTTACCCCCGTCCCAAGGTGGACTCGGCGGTGGTGCGGGTGGAGATTTTTCCCCAGCCCCGTATTCCCGAAGCGCATCTTTCGGCTTTTTTCCGGCTGGCAAAAGCCGGGTTCGCTCAGCGCCGCAAAACGTTGCGCAACGCCCTGGCTGCCGGTTTGGGGTGTGCACCGTCTGAGGCGGAGGGATTGCTCCGTGCTGCCGAGATAGCGCCCACGCGCCGGGCGGAAACCTTGAAGTTGGAAGAGTGGGCGGTGTTGACGGCGGCTTTTTTGCAAAAGCAAAACAGCCCCACCTGAACGATGGGGCTGCGTGGGGGAGGGGGAGGGTTACTGGGCGTTCTTGAGTTCTTTGTCGATGATTTGCTTGAACACCGAGAAGGGCTGGGCACCGACCACCGGGATGCCGTTGATGAAAAAGGTCGGCGTCGAGCGCACACCCAGTTGCATGGCATATTGCTGGTCGGCTTTGATCTCATCCTGATAGCGGTGTTCGTCCAGGCACTGGGTGAACTGTGCCATGTTCAGCCCCAGGTCTTTGGCATAGGCCAGGTAGGCGTCGTGCCCCAGGCCATGCTTGCGCCCAAAGAGGGCGTCGTGGTATTCCCAGTATTTTCCCTGCTCGCCGGCGCAGTTGGCGGCTTCGGCGGCGGGCAATGCTTCGGGGTGGATGCTGGTGAGGGGGAAATCGCGGTACACGATGCGGATTTTGTCGCCGTAAGTTTTGAGCAATTCCCCTTCGACCTGCTCGGCCCAACGGCGGCAGTAGGGGCATTGGTAATCGGAGAACTCGATGATGGTAACCGGCGCGGTTTTGGGGCCGATGCTGGGGTCGTCGTCGGTGTCGACGTCATAGCGTTTGGCGGCGGTGGGAGTGCCGTTGGGCTGGTTTTGCGCCTGGGGCTGTTGCTGGGCAGCCGCAGTCTGCTGCTGAGGGGCGGGGTGATTTCCCCCCCACAGCAAATAGCCTGCCAGCAACCCTGCCCCGAAGGCCACCACGATGAAGGCGTAAAAAGCACTTACCACCAGCGGTTGGCTGGTGCTTGGAGGTAGAGGTTTTTTCTTTGCCATGGAGCGATTATACCATGGGCAGGGAGAGGGATGGGCTCACCCTGCGCGGGTGGCAGGGCTTTTCAAAAGTCTTGCACTTGGTTACTCCAGAGACGAAGATCTCTCCTAACCCCCGCCCAAAAAGCGCATTTTGCGCTTTTTGGGCACCCCCTTCCCTCTCTTACTAAGAGAGGGAAGGGGGAAAGCCGCCGTCAGGCGGCTGGGGGATGGGTGAGATCAGCCTTGGCGCGGCAAAATGCGATAGATTTGGCTATTATTGAAAAGCCCTGCGCGGGTGGAATGCCCCCTTGCAGGCTATCCGTGCAACGCTTTTCCACGATGTCTTGGACAGCGCGACGACGAAGGAGGTGCCTACGCTGTGGTTGTGGCCTTTGGGGTGGCTTTGGCTTCGCCTTTTTTGTTGGCTGCCGGGCTTTTCTCGGCGCTGCTTTCGGCTTTTTGTTCCGTTTTGGCGGTTGGCTCTTTCCCGTTGCCGCTGGTTTTCGTGCCGGAGGGTGAGCGGTGATCGGTGGCGTAAAAGCCAGAGCCTTTGAACACGATGCCCACCGGCTTGTAGACGCGATACAATGCCTCCGCACCGCATTCGGGACAGCGGGTTGGGGGAGCATCGTTGAATCCCAGTCGTTGGTCGAAGGTAAAACCACACGCGTCACAACGGTAAGTGTAAACCGGCATAGCAGCACCTCGTCCCACCAGAAAGTTCACAAAACCTGCCTCGATGGGCACGCTGATTATAGCGCGCTCGTCTGTTGGTGGCAAGAGGAGTGGTGTTGCCGCGTGTGTGGCGTTTGGGGCAATGGCTTCTTGGAGGGGTTACTGGACGTGCAACAAAACCTGGCCGTCTCCCCACAGATCCTCCAGGCGATAATAGGCCCGTAAATCGGGGGAGAAAAGATGCACGACGACCTCCCCAAAATCGATCAGCACCCAACCTGAACGGGCTGTGCCTTCTATCCGTCCGGGGATTTTGGCTTTTTTCCCTTCGTCGGCGGCGACGCGCGCCAGCGCATCCAGCATCCGGTCGCTGGTGCCGGAGCAAATCACAAAGTAATCGGCGAAGGGCGCCAGTTCGTGGATGTCCAACAACACGATGTCCTCCCCCTTGTGTTCCACCAGGGCATCAACCAGTTGATGTGCAAAAGTCAACGCGTTCAAGGAGCCTCCTTGGACGAGAGAAAGGATTGATAGGGCGTGTGTTTCACAGGATGGCCGGCGGGGCGGCGGGGTTCAATTGAGAGGTGAACAAACGGGTGTAAATGGGTCCCTCAGGCCGCAGGTCGCTACGGTAAAGGTGAACCTCGGTAGCGCGAACGCTTCCCAGGAAACCGACGTGCGTTTCTCGCAGGTGATGGCCGATCTCGCGCAACTGGGAACCGCTGGCGTTGCGCGCCACCCGCCCTAAGGTGAGATGGGGCTGGTAGGCGCGGCGCTCCCGCGCATAGCCGAGTTTAGCCATGACATGATCGACCCCTCGTTGCAAGCCAAACAACTCATCCGGTGCCTCTACGCCGATCCAGATGACCCGCGGCCGTCGTACATCTGGGAATGCCCCCAGTTGCCCGACGCTGAATTCAAAGGGCGGGTGGGTTTGTACTTCACCCTCGAGCAAATGGGTCAGGACGTTGAGGTTCTGCTCGGAGACATCGCCCAGAAACTTCAGCGTCAGGTGAATGTTCCCGGGCGTGACCCAGCGAATGGGGTAGCCTGCCAGATCCTGTTGCAGTTTATGCATCACCTTGGATAGGTTTTGGCGGACTTCTGCCGGTAAATCAATGGCAATGAAGGCTCTCAATACGCCCATGAATACCTCAACGGAACCTCATTCTGCCGGGGCGCCAGGAAGGAATTTTTGCAAGGCGGCCTTGACCTCACCGAATTGTACCGGCTTGGTGAGGTACATGTTTGCCCCGGCCTCCAGCCCTTCTTTTACCTCTTGGGGGGTGCCTTTGGCCGAAAGGATGATCACGGGGATGCTGTGCAAAGCCGGGTCGCGGCGTAGGTGCCGAAGCACTTCCAGCCCTGAGATGTCGGGCATCATGATGTCGAGCATCACCAGGTCAGGAGCGTGCTTCCTGAACGCCGCCATGGCCGTTTGTGCCCCATGATAAAGCCGCACCTCGTACCCGCTGAGCCGTACCATTTCGGCCAGCATTTCCGCCGTGTCATCGTCATCTTCCACGATGGCAACTTCAGCGAAAGACTCAGGCAGGATGAAAGGCATAGGCTAACCGTCCTTTTCCTGGGATGTGATCTCCGGCTTGGGAGTGTGGCGGTATGCCAGCGGAGAGGGATGCCCTTCGATGGCGCGATGCACCAGCTCGCTGATGTCTTCCACAGCCACCTCCACTTCATTGTGAATGAAGCGGTCAATGGCTTGGAGCTCTTTGAGGAGGCGCTGCAGTTCGCGTTGATAGCGGCGCAGGCTTTCCTCCGAGGCCTCGCGCTGCAGGTTTTGCCCCTCTTCGTGGGCACGCTCAACGGCCCTCAGCGCGCGGCGGATATTCTCGGCCATTTGCTCCAGTTCGTCGTGTATGTTGCCTTCCTCCTTGCCCGCTTGCGGCTACCCAGCCTGCACGTCTACACTTTAGCACAACTGGCGAGGGATTGCAAGCCCGGAAAAATGGCCGGTTTTGACGGCGTGGGGCGCCAATGCTTGACATGGCTGCCGCCTCTCAGTACCATATCCTTGCCTCACAGCCGCAAATCGGAGGCGGCTGTTTTCTTATCCCTTCTTTAATGGAGACGAACGATGCCTTCTCAGGCCATCCCCGGCCCGGACGATGTCCTCCGTGTCGCGCTTTCCAACGGCATCACCGTGCTGGCGCGCGCGAACTTCCATAGCCCGTCGGTGGTGGTGAGCGGCTTCCTGCAAGTGGGGGCGCTTTACGACCGCGACGACCGTCTCGGCCTGGCGAATTTCACCGCCAGCATGTTGCTGCGCGGCACCGAGCGCCATACTTTCGATGCCTTGTTCGACCTCTTGGAGTCCAACGGCGCGCGGCTGGGCTTCCGCGGCCATACCCACACCACTGGCTTTAGCGGCAAGGCCCTGGCCGAAGATCTGCCCTTGCTGCTGGATCTGCTCGCGGAGGTGCTGCAAACGCCCACCTTCCCCGCCGAGGAGGTGGAAAAGCAGCGCGCCCAGTGGCTGACTTCCTTGGCGTTGCGCGCGCAGGATACCGCCGAGATGGCCGAACTGGCCTTCGACCAACTGGTATATCGCGAGCATCCTTATGCCCGCCCCGACGACGGTTACCCTGAGACCATCCAGGCCATCACGCGGGAGGATTTGCAGGCCTTCCACCGCCGCCATTTTGGGCCGCGCGGGATGGTGGTGGCCGTGGTCGGCGCAGTCGAGCCGCAGCGGGCGGTGGAGGCCGTGGCGGCAGCCTTGGGCGAGTGGCGCAATTCCGAACAGCCCACCCCGCCGCCGCTACCCCCGCTGCAGCCGCTGGAGCGCCTTACCCGTGCCGCGGTGCCCATTCCCGGCAAGAGCCAGTGTGATGTGGTGGTGGGCGCGGCCGGGCCGGCGCGCACTGCCGAGGATTACCTACCGGCGATGGTGGGCAATACCATCTTGGGGCGCTTTGGCCTGATGGGGCGCATTGGCGACGCGGTGCGCGAACAGGCGGGCCTGGCGTATTATGCCTATTCCGAACTGCATGGCGGCTACGGCCCCGGGCCGTGGGAGGTGAATGCCGGCGTGGCACCGGCCAATGTGGAACGGGCGGTTGCCCTCATCCTCGCCGAGATCCGCCGCTTTGTCAGCGAGCCGGTGACTGCAGAGGAACTGGCCGACGCGCAGGCGGGCATTGTGGGTAACCTGCCGCTTAGTTTCGAGAGCAATGCCGGGGTGGCCGGTGCGCTGCTGACCATCGAGCGATACGGCCTGGGATTGGATTATTACCGCCGTTTTGCCGACCGCGTGCGCGCCGTCACGCCGGAGGTCATTCTGGAGGCCGCCCGGCGCTATCTGGACCCGGAGCGGCTGGCCGTGGCGGTAGCCGGTGAGGTGGAAGGCGCTTCTGATGACCACTGAGTATGAGGTGGCATTGAGCACATGGGCTTACGGCGGCGAAGCCATGGGGCGACTGCCCGATGGCCGGGCGGTGTTCGTGCCTTTTACGCTGCCCGGTGAGCGGGTGCGCCTGCGCCTGGTGGAGGATAAGCCGCGCTATGCCCGCGGGGAGACTGTTGAATTGCTGGAGACCTCGCCCGACCGTGTGGCGCCCCGTTGTCCGTATTACGGGCGCTGCGGTGGCTGCCACTATCAGCACGTGAACTATCCGGCCCAACTGGCCGCTAAGCAGGCCATCGTGCGCGATCAGTTGCAGCGCATTGGCGGTTTTGCCGACCCGCCGGTAGCACCCACCGTGCCCTCCCCCCGACCGTGGGGCTACCGCAACCACATTCAGTTGCACCTCGCGCCGGATGGCGCGGTGGGTTTTCGGGCGCGACGCTCGGAGCGGGTGGTGCCGGTGGAAGATTGCCTGCTGGCAGCCCAACCGCTGCGGGAGATCATCCCTCGCTTGAACTTCGAGGGCGAAAGCGGCGTCACGCGGGCGCACCTGCGGGTGGGCGCGGGCGATGAGGTGCTGCTCTGGCTGCGCGGCGAAGCGCCGCTGCCGCCCCCCTTGACGGTGGATTTGCCCCTCTCGGTGGTTTACACCGCCCCGCGAGGTGAAACGTTCGTCATGGCCGGGCGGGGCTTTCTGGTGATGGCGGTGCATGGGCGGCTGTTTCGTGTCTCGGCGGCGTCGTTCTTCCAGGTGAATTTGCCGGTGGCCGAGGCCATGGTAAGCCATGTGCTGGAGCGCCTTCCCCTGACCTCCGAGACCGTGCTGCTGGAACTCTACAGCGGCGTGGGGCTGTTTAGCGCTTTTCTGGCTTCACGGGTGCGGCAACTGGTCGCGGTCGAATCCTCCCCCAGCGCGTGCGACGACTTCGGCTTCAACCTGGCGGATGAGGAAGGGGATATTGCCCTGTACGAAGCGCCGGTGGAAAGCGTGGTGGAGCACCTCGTTCGCGATGGCTTCCGCCCCGATGTGGTGCTGCTCGACCCGCCCCGCAGCGGCCTGAGTCGCCCGGCGCTGGACGGGCTTGTGGCATTGCAGCCCGAGGTGGTGGTGTATGTGTCCTGCGATCCGGCCACGCTGGCCCGCGACGGCAAACGCTTGCGGCGGCACGGCTATCGCCTGGTGGAAGCGACGCCGTTCGATATGTTCCCTCAAACGTATCACATCGAAACGGTGAGCCTGTGGCGGCGGGGGTAGCGCCGCCGAAAAAATGTGACAAATCCATAAAAAAATCGTGTCACTTGTCGCTGTGCATGTGCCCTGACAGCCCCTACAATGGATACTGGGGCAGTAATGCACGATGCTGCCGTTATTTTTTATTGGGCAAGGTGAGGTGAGATGCGCTTTTGGGCGTTGGTGCACGGCATAGTGTTTGGCCTGCCGCTGGTGGTGCTGACCACGCTGTGTGTGGCGGACGCGGGGCGGTTGGGGAAAATCGTGCCCTGGCTGGGGCGGCGACGACGCTTGCTGCGGCGACGTCCCTGGCAGGCTATGGTGGCTTTTGCCTGGCTCACGGTTTTCAGTGGAATAGCCGTGATGTATGCGCGCCCTGCGTATTGGATGAAAGCGCCTGAAGCGTGGGTGAGTTGGGCGCTGCCGTGGATGGCTTCGTGGGGGACAATGGTGCCGATTACCATGACGGCGTGTATTTATCTCACCCGTCGAGGGGAAGAAAAACTGGTGATGCCGGTGTGGTTTCGGCGGGCGGTGAGCGTGCTGATGCTCGTGAGTTTGATCAATGTACTGGTTTCTGCGCTCTTGGGGAGTGTGACGGCCCAGGGCGTTTTCTATCCGTAAGGGAACAAGGCGTATGGCGTTGCCTTTTCACTCGGAAGACTATATGGATGGCGCCGAAGCGGCGGCGGTGATCGCAGCGGGGGTGGGCGTGCTGGCGGTGGGCGCTGTGGTGCCGGTGGGGGCGTGGTTGATGGCGCTGCACTGGATGCCTTGTGCCTGGGTAAGGCCGGCGCTTACGGCGCTGGCTTTCGCCATTTGGCTGGGCACGTGGTGGCGGTTGCGTCGCGCGTGGCAGGGGCGTGCGTACGCTGCCCGCAGAGTGCTTTATTGGAGTGGTGGGTTGTTGCTGTTGGGGTGGGTGATCGGGTCGCCGTTGTTGGTGTGGCTTTTTCCTGGGCTTAAGTTGCCGTGACACGCAAGGGGCAGGACACCCCTGGACGGTGTCTTGCCCCGGTGCTTCCTGGGTGTGTCTTCAAGGAACAACCTGCTCCTCGTTGGATAGCAAAGGGTGACGTGCGTTGCACGTGCTTAGTGGCTGGCGGCGGCGAACCGACGCCAAAGGGCAGGGACGCCATCCAGCATGGCCTTCCCCCATCTATGCGCGCTCGCAGTAAAACGGTAAAACTGGACAATATACTCCCTTTCGGGTATCATTTTAGCGTTCCCCTTAGGGCGAAGCAGGCCTAAGGCTTTTTGGCGTGTCACTTGAAGGCATCCCCCCCTCCGAGGAAACGGTTCCGCATGGATAAAATTGCACAGCGTTTGAAGGTTTTGACCGAAGCGCACGGCGTTCCCGGCTATGAGGCACCGGTGCGGACGTTGATTCGGAAGTATCTTGAAGGGTTGGGCGAGATTTCTCAGGATGGCCTGGGAAGTCTCGTTTGCCGTAAACCCGGCAGCGCGGAAGCCCCCCGGGTGATGTTGGCCGCCCACATGGACGAAGTGGGGTTCATGGTCAAACACATCACCAAGGAGGGCTTCATCAAGTTTTTGCCCCTGGGCGGTTGGTTCGATCAGGTGCTTTTGGGGCATCGGGTGATCATCAAAACCCGCAAGGGCGACGTGGTGGGGGTGATTGGCGCCAAACCGCCCCACATCCTCCCGCCTGATGAGCGCAACAAGGTCGTCCAAAAAAAGGATATGTACATCGACATTGGCGCAACCTCGCGGGAAGAGGTGGAAGAAGCCGGTGTGCGGCCTGGGGATCCGGTGGTGCCGCGCGCCGACTTTGTCGTTTTGGCCAATGGCAAGTCCTATCTCTCCAAGGCGTTCGACGACCGGGTGGGGGTGGCGATGATGCTGGAGGTGTTGGAGGCGCTGCAAACGCAGGCGCACCCCAACACGGTGTACGCCGTGGCGACGGTGCAGGAAGAAGTGGGGGTGCGTGGCGCGCATACCAGCGTGTGGGCTGTGGAGCCGGACGTTGCCATCGTGTTGGAATCGGATATTGCCGGCGACGTGCCCGGCGTGCAGCCCGACCAGGCGCCCGCCAAAATGGGTGGAGGGCCTTCCTTACTAATCTACGACCGCAGCATGGTGCCCAATTTGGCCTTGCGCGACTTGCTAGTGGATACGGCAAAAGAAATCGGTGTGGATTTGCAGATTTCCTTCGTAGAAGGCGGCGCAACCGATGGGGCGGTGATCCACCTCCACCGCACCGGCGTGCCCACCGTGGTGCTCAGTGTGCCTGCACGGCACATTCATTCTCATAGTGCGATCATTCATCGTAACGACTTTGATCAGGCCGTGCAATTGCTGGTGGCCGTGCTGCAGCGGTTGGACGCGCAGACGGTGGCCGCATTGACGCGGTGAGTATTCTGGAGGCGAAATGGCTGAACCAATCAAACAAATTGTCGAAGACTTGCAGCAGCAGATCGAGGCGTTCGAGCCTCAACCGGAAGTGCGCGACATGGGCGTGGTGTTGGAGGCGGGCGACGGCATCGCTCGCGCCAGCGGTCTTTCCGACGTCCGCTCGCAGGAACTGGTGCGCTTCGAGAACGGAGTGATGGGCATTGCCTTCAACCTGGAGGAGGACAATGTCGGCATCATCATCATGGGCGACTACACCGAGATCGAAGAAGGCACCAAAGTGTACACCACTGGCCGCATCGCCTCGGTGCCGGTGGGTGACGGCCTGATCGGGCGTGTGGTCAACGCCTTGGGCGAGCCCATCGATGGCAAAGGGCCCATCAAGTTCGAGCGCTATCGCCCGGTCGAGCGCATCGCTCCCGGCGTGATCGAGCGTAAGGACGTCGACACCCCCCTCCTGACCGGCATCAAGGCCATCGACGCGATGATCCCCATCGGTCGCGGCCAGCGCGAACTTATCATCGGCGACCGCCAAACCGGTAAGACCGCCATTGCCATTGACACCATCCTCAACCAGAAGGGCAAGGACGTCCTCTGCATTTACGTCGCCATCGGCCAGAAGAAAGCCCAGGTCGCCCGCACGGTGGCTACCTTGGAAAAATTTGGGGCGATGGAATACACCACCGTGGTGGTGGCCTCGGCGGATGAACCGGCGGCATTGCAATACCTGGCGCCCTATGCCGGTTGCGCCATCGGCGAGGAATTCATGGAAACCGGCCGCGACGCGCTCATCGTGTACGACGACCTTTCCAAGCACGCCTGGGCGTACCGCGAGGTTTCGCTGTTGATGCGCCGTCCCCCTGGCCGTGAGGCCTACCCCGGCGACGTCTTCTACCTGCACTCCCGCCTGCTGGAGCGCGCCGCCCGCATGGCCGACAAATATGTCGTCGTACCGGCAGACTACACCAGCGAAGACGGCCTGGCTGCCCCCGAGGACAGCGTGAACGGCAAGGTGTACGACGGCCCGGTTGCCGAACACGAGGCCGAAGAAGCCCGCAAAGCGATGGAAGACGCCGACGCCTACAAGGTCGTCAAAGTGCGCGGCTCCGGCGGCTCGCTGACCGCTTTGCCCATCATCGAAACCCTGCTGGGCGACGTGTCCGCCTACATCCCCACCAACGTGATTTCCATTACCGACGGCCAGATCTACCTGGAAAGCAACCTGTTCTACGCCGGTATCCGCCCGGCCATCAACGTCGGTATCTCGGTTTCCCGCGTGGGCGGCGACGCCCAAACCAAAGCCATGAAGCAGGTCGCCGGTCGCCTGCGCCTCGATATGGCGGCCTTCCGTGAACTGGCGGCCTTTGCCCAGTTCGGCTCCGACCTCGACAAGGCCACCCAGGCGCAACTCAATCGCGGTTTGCGGATGCAGGAAATCCTCAAGCAGCCGCAGTATTCGCCCGTGCCGCTGGAACACCAGATCATCGTGATTTACGCCGCAACCCACGGCTATGCGGATAGCGTGCCCCTGGAGCGGATGCGTGAATGGGAGCAGGAACTCATCCGCTATATGGATACCTCCCATCCTGAAATCGGGCGTACCATCATCAGCGAGGGCAAGATCACGCCCGAAACCGAAGAGCAACTCAAAGCGGCGCTGGATTCGTTCATGGCCGGCTGGAGTTAGGGATAAACGCCTATGGCAACAGCACGAGAGGTTAAACTTCGTATTCGCAGCGTCAAGAACATCGCGCAGATTACGCGCGCCTTGCAGGCGGTCAGCGCGAGCAAGGTGCAGCGGGCGATTGCCACGGTAGAGGCCACCCGCCCCTATGCCACCAAGGCGTGGGAGGTGTTGACGCACATTGCCAACCAGCCTGGCCGTGACCAGATGCACCCGCTGATGACGCGCCGCACCGAGGTCAAAAACGTCCTCGTGGCGCTGATCACCAGCGACCGCGGCCTCGCCGGCCCTTACAACACCAACATCCTGCGCTATACCTTCAGGAAATTTGACGATTACCCTGTGCCTGTGCATTACGTCACCATCGGGCGCAAAGGGCGGGAGATTCTTCACCGGCGCGGCAAGCACATCGTGGCGGATTTCAGCGGCGTGCCCGACCGCCCCAAGTTTGCCGATGTTTCCCACATCGGCCATCTGCTGGTGGAAGAGTTCCTCAGCGGCAAAGCCGACGAAATCTACCTGGTGTACACCGATTTCGTCAATATGCTGCGGCAAAATCCCACTTCCAAGAAATTGCTGCCTTTGGAAGTGGAAGATGCGGGGCGGGTGCAAGATTTTGCGCCTACGGCGGGGCACAAGCCGCTGGCTGCGTATATTTACGAGCCGGATGAGGTTGAGATTCTCAACGAAATTGTGCCGCGCTTTACCCAGTTGCAGGTTTTCCACGCCATTCTGGAGTCGCAAGCCAGTGAGCACGCCGCCCGGATGGTGGCGATGAAGAATGCGACCGATAACGCCAGCGAACTGGCCGACGCGCTGCAACTGGAATACAACAAAGCCCGCCAGCAGAGCATTACCAGCGAAATGTTGGACATCGCTGGCGGTGCCGAAGCCCTGGCGCAGGCTATGGCTGCCGCAGCCCGCAAAGCCGCAGGCGGCTGACCAACCAAGTAACCAAGCAACCGAGCAACCAAGTAACCAACCCCGATTTTGGAGGCAAGCATGGCGAAAGCAACTGGCCGAGTAGTGCAGATTTTGGGCGGCGTGGTGGATGTGGCATTCCCCGCCGAACAGTTGCCGGAGATTTACGAAGCCGTCAAAGTGCTTCGGGATGACGACCAACCCCTGGTGCTGGAAGTGCAAAAGCACCTGGGTAACAACTGGGTGCGCTGCGTGGCAATGGGCGCGACCGACGGCCTGAAGCGCGGCATGACCGTGGAAGCCACCGGCGCGCCGATTTCTGTGCCCGTGGGCCCCGAAGTGCTGGGGCGGATTTTCAACGTTCTGGGCGAAACCGTCGACGGCGGGGAGGCCGTCAAAGCATCCACGGTGTACCCCATCCACCGCCCGGCACCGGCTTTCGAAGAGCAATCCACCAGCGTGGAAGTGTTCGAAACCGGCCTGAAAGTCGTTGACCTGATCGCTCCCTTCACCAAAGGCGGCAAGACAGGCATCTTCGGCGGCGCGGGCGTGGGCAAAACCGTGATCATCATGGAACTCATCCGCACCATCGCCAAGGTGCACAAAGGCAATTCGGTGTTCACCGGCGTGGGCGAGCGCACCCGTGAGGGCACGCAACTTTACCGCGAAATGCTCGAATCGGGCGTGATGCCCGACACCGTAATGGTTTACGGCCAGATGAACGAGCCGCCCGGCGTGCGCCTGCGCGTGGCCCTAACCGGCCTCACCATGGCCGAATACTTCCGCGACCAGGGCAAGGATGTGCTGCTGTTCATCGACAACATCTTCCGCTTCTCGATGGCCGGTTCCGAAGTATCGGCTTTGCTGGGGCGTTTGCCTTCCGCCGTGGGCTACCAGCCCACCCTGGCTACCGAGATGGGCGAACTGCAGGAGCGCATCACCTCCACCAAGCAGGGCTCGATTACCTCCATGCAGGCCGTGTACGTCCCGGCGGACGACTACTCTGACCCCGCGCCGGTGGTCACCTTCGCCCACCTGGACGCGACCATCGCCCTGGAGCGCGCCATTGCCGCCAAGGGTATTTACCCCGCGGTGGACCCGCTGGCCTCCACCAGCCGCATCCTCGACCCGCAAATCGTGGGCGAAGAGCACTACCGCACCGCCCGCGAGGTGCAGCAGGTGCTCCAGCGCTACAAGGACTTGCAGGACATCATCGCCATCTTGGGCGTGGAAGAACTGAGCGAGGACGACAAACTGATCGTCAGCCGCGCCCGCAAGATCGAGCGCTTCTTCTCCCAGCCGATGTTCGTGGCCGAACAATTCACCGGCATCCCTGGCCGCTACGTGCCGTTGAAGGAAACCGTGCGCGGCTTCCGCGAAATTTTGGACGGCAAGCACGACGACCTGCCCGAGCAGGCTTTCTACATGGTCGGCACGATTGACGAGGCAGTGGAGAAAGCCGAAAAGATGGCGCAAGCCGCGTAGGAGGCGTTATGCCCATTCGTTGCGAAATCGTCTCCCAGGATCGCATGGTGTGGTCCGGCGAGGCCGATATGGTGGTGGTGCCGGGGGCCGGTGGTGAGATGGGCATCCTGCCCAACCACGCCCCCTTGCTTTCCACCCTCAAGCCGGGCTTCATCAAAGTGGTGCGCAACGGCGAGGAAGAGGTTTTCACCGTGACGGGCGGAGTGGTGGAAGTGCGCCCCGACAAGGTGACCGTGTTGGCCGATGCATCCGAGCATGTTGCTGAAATCGATGTTCAGCGCGCCGAGGCCGCCCGCAAGCGCGCCGAAGAATTGTTGAAGAAGACCCCGCCGAGCGCCGCAGAACACCTTGCTGCCCAGGCGGCTTTGCAGCGCGCGCGCATTCGTCTGGAAGCCGCCCGCCGTTTCCGCCCCAAGCGCGGCCCGCAGATTCAGAGCGGCCCCGCAGAGGATGAGGATTAGGCCCCCCGATGGCACTTTTTTCGCGGAACCTGGGTATCGACCTGGGTACCGAGCGGGTGCGGATTGCCGAAGGCGACCAGGTGTTGTTGGACGAACCGACCCTGGTGGCCGTGGCGGTGGCCGAGCGCCGAATGGTGGCTGCCGGCGCGGAGGCCGCCGAAATGGAAGGCCGCGCCCCCGATGTTTACGAGGTCATCCGCCCGTTGCAGAACGGGGTGGTGGCCTATTACGAACTGACGGAGAAACTGCTCCACATCCTGTTGCGCAAAGCGGGTGGGGGATCGTGGCTTTTCCGTCCCAAGGTGATGATTACCGTGCCCTACGGCGTCACCAGCGTGGAGCGGCGGGCGGTGCACGAGGCGGCTTTGCAGGCCGGGAGCAGCGAAGTCTATCTGCTGCCGACGCCGTTGGCCTCGGCGCTGGGCGCCGATCTGCCAGTGGGCAGCCCGGCGGGCAACATGATCGTCAACATTGGCTCCGGCACTACCCAGGCCGCCGTCATCGCGATGTATGGCGTGGTCTCGGCGGAAACCCTGCGGAAAGGCGGTCGGGCGCTGGACGAGGCGCTGATCACCTATGTCCGCCGCAAGTATGGCCTGGTGATCGGCCAGCCGACCGCCGAGCAGGTGAAGATCAAGATTGGCGCGGCGGTGCCATTGGACGAGGAAATGAGTGCCGAGGTGCAGGGGCAGGACCAGGTCACCGGCCTGCCGCGCGAAATCACGCTGACCACCAGCGAGGTGGTCGAGGCGCTGGAAGCCCCTCTGGGTGAAATGATAGAGGCCGTCCGGCTGGCGATGGAGAAGACCCCCCCCGAACTGGCTGCCGATGTTATCGACCGGGGGATTGCGCTTTGTGGCGGATCGGCTTTGTTGCGCGGCCTCGACCGTTTGATGACCAAGGAACTCGGCGTGCCGGCTTACCTGGTGGACAACCCCCAGACGGCAGCGGCGCTGGGCGCTGCTCGCGGCCTGGAACAGTTTGCCATCCTGCGGCGACATCTCGTGCCGCTGTAGGCGGCCTCCCCTTTTTGTGAAAACATCATCCCCCGTTGCCTTGGGGGATGATGTTTTTAGAGGTAATAGGTCATCCGTTGGAGCGGGATCACCGGGTCGAGGTATTCCACGCGCACGTCGTTTGGCACGGTGAGATGGATGGGGGCATAGTTGAGGATGGCTCTGACGCCTGCAAAGACCAGCAGGTTGGCAACCTCCTGGGCGGCAGCGGCAGGGGTGGCGATCATCCCGATCTTGATACCGGCTTCCTGTACCCGCCGGGCCAACAGGCGGATGTCTTCCACCGTGAGGTCTCCCGCGGTGGTGCCGATTTTGGCTGGGTCCTTGTCGAAGGCCATGGCGATGCGGAAGCCGCGTTCGGCAAAGCCTTTGTAGCGCGCCAGAGCGTGCCCCAGGTCGCCCACACCGACGAGGACGACGTCCCATACCCGGTCGACGTGCAGATGCTGACGCAAGGCGTGGATGAGGGCATCAACAGGGTAGCCGCGGCCTTGTTTGCCGTATTCGCCGAACATGGAAAGGTCTTTGCGAATTTGGGCTGAGGAAATGCTCAGCCGCTCGCCGAGTTCCTGCGAAGAGATGCACGTCAGCCCTTCCTGCCGAGCGTGTTCCAATGCTCGGAGGTAGATAGGGAGGCGGCTGACGACGACGTGGGGAATTTCCGGTTTCTTGGCCATGCAAACCCTCGCTGGGTGAAAAGGTCGAACGATTGCTGTTCAAAATGTACCACAAACCGTCTCCTTGTGCAAATTTGCACAAGCCGGCAGGTGTTTGTGTCCCAGGCAGGTTGTATTCCTCTGCTGGCGGCGTGCGTGGGCGGAGAAGGGGGCGTCCGTGATGCGTTTTTCTCTCAACAGCACTCTGAAAATTATTGACCCCTTTTACCAATCCGATTATACTTACCCTGCGTGCCGAAGTGGCGGAATTGGCAGACGCGACGGACTCAAAATCCGTTGGGGCTCACACCCCGTGTGGGTTCGACTCCCACCTTCGGCACCAGCAAGGCGGCCTTCTGCAGGCCGCCTTTTGGGTTTTCAGGGCAAAGCCCCAGGCGGGAGTCGAACCCGCGACCCACTGCTTAGGAGGCAGTTGCTCTATCCTCTGAGCTACTGGGGCATTGGTGGTGCCAATTATACCGCGCTCACAGACGCAAAGGCTCTGCACCGCGGCTGATGTGGGCCATGAATTCGTTGCGGGTGGCCAGGTTGGTGCGGAACGACCCTAACATGGTGGACGTGACCATCCTTGCATCGTGCTTCTTTACGCCGCGTATCATGGCACACATGTGATACGCTTCGATCACCACGGCCACGCCGTGGGGGTGCAGCAATTCGTCCAGAAAGTCGGCAATCTGGCGGGTCAGCCGTTCCTGGACTTGCAAGCGGCGGGCGAACATGTCCACGATGCGGGGAATTTTGGACAGCCCCAATACCCGCCCTTTGGGAATGTAAGCCACGTGGGCACGCCCCACAAAAGGCAGCATGTGGTGTTCGCACAGGGAATAGAACTCAATGTCACGCACCAACACCATTTCGTCGTAATCCACTTCGAACAGGGCGTCGTTGACCAACGCCACCGGGTCGGTGCGATAACCGGCCAGCAGTTCGCCGTACATGCGGGCGACGCGCTCGGGGGTGCGCAGCAGGCCGTCCCGCTGGGGATCTTCGCCGAAAGCGGTCAGCATGTCGGCCACCGCGCGGCGAATGCGTGCTTCGTCGATCTCGCCGTCCAGCAAGCCGGCGGCGTTGTAGATGGAGTTTGGGGAAGACATGGAAAGCCTCCACGATAAGGTGAACAGGGGCAGCCCCCTGGATATCCGTGATTGTACCGCAGTTTGCCGCGGCGGTATAATGAAACCATGCGGGTGCTGGTCATTGGAACGGACAACTTTGTGGGGCAGGCCATCGTACGCCATCTGGCGTTAGGCGGCCACGATGTGCGCGCCCTCATCCCGCCGGGGGCGAACCGCCGAGCCTTGCCGACAGGCGTCACTGTGGAGGCTGTGTTGACCTCTCCCGATGACCCGCGCGGGGTGCGTGCCGCGCTGGTGGGCATCGAGGCCGTGGTTTCGGCTGCCGGCGTGGTTTTTCCCCCGCCTGATGCCGATGTGCTGCCCTTCGTCCGCCATGTGCAAACGCTGGCCGAAGCCGCCGCCGAAGCCCATACGCCTTACATCCTTCACCTCAGCACCCTGGGCGCCGAACCGGCCTCGGCTTACCCGTGGTTCAAGGCCCACGGCCTGGCCGAACTGGCGTTCCAACGCTTTGACCTGCCTGCCACGGTCTTTCGGGTGGGGCTGCCTTTTGGGGCGGGAGACGATTTCACCACCACCCTGGCGCTGCTGCTGCACGCTGCGCCGGTTTTTCCCCTCCCCGGCGGCGGTGAGAACCTGTTGCACCCCCTGTGGGTGGAGGATTTGGCCGCGGCGGTGGTGCTGGCGTTGGAGGCTTTGCCTCCGGCAGCCCGGACGCTGCTGGTGGGTGGCGCGGAGCACCTGACCTTGCGGGAGGTCGCGGAGGAGGTCGCTCGGGCGGTGGGGCTGCGCCGCCGCTTCATCGGCCTGACGCCGGCCTACCTGCGCCATCTCTTACTGTGGGTGCGCTACTTTTTCCCCCGCCTGCCCGCTTCGGCCTTCTGGCTGGATTACTTCGCCGCCGACCGCATTGCCCCCGCCGACACCCTGCCGCGCGAGTTTGGCCTGCTGCCGGAGCGGTTCGTCGACCGCTTGACCCATTTGCAAGGTGTTCCCTGGCGCCGTCGCTTGTTGCGCTTGCTCTTTGCGAGGTGAACCATGCGTCGCCTTGACCTCCACGGCCAGGTATTTGAAATCCGCTTCCTGGAAACGCCTGCCGAGATGCGGGCGGTCGAAGCCATCCAGCGCGCCGTGTGGCCCGGCTCGGAGACCGATATCGTCCCCGACCACATCCTGCTGACCTTTGCCCACAACGGCGGGGTGGTGCTGGGGGCCTATCATCTGCCGGATGAGGAGATGGCGGGTTTTGTGTACGGCTTCCCCGGCATTCATGAGCAGGATGGGGCGCGTCGCTTCAAGCATTGCTCGCACCAACTCGGCGTGCTCCCGGCCTATCGGGGGTTGGGCCTGGCCTATCACCTCAAACGCGCCCAATGGCAGTGGGTGCGCCATCAGGGGTTGCCGCTCATCACCTGGACTTACGACCCCCTGCTCAGCCGCAATGCGCATCTCAACATCCGCAAATTGGGCGCGGTGTGCCGCACTTATTGGCGGGAGGTGTACGGCACGATGCGCGATGGCCTCAACGCGGGGTTGCCTTCCGACCGTTTCGTGGCCGAAATGTGGGTGGAAGCGCCGCGGGTGGTGCGCCGGATGGCTGCCGAACC
>JALSPT010000171.1 GCA_026985785.1 Anaerolineales bacterium | reverse complement strand
CACGGAAGCCGCCCCACCCCCCAACGACGCGCCGCCCGCAGCGCCCCCGGCGGAGGGGAGCGCCGCTACCGAGGAGGGCGCATCGCCAAGCAACGCGCCCCCCACGCCGCCGCCAGACGAGACCTCCTCACCGCTCCCGTCCACCATTCCTCTCCCCGACGCGCCGCGTCGCCGCCTCGTCGTCACCCTGCGCGCCAGCGACGACCCCACCCGCGACGCCTTGCGGGTCAGCATCGTCCATCAACACATCATCGCCTATCCCGGCGACGACCGCTTTGCCTTTTACCTGTTGGAACACGGCCACGCTTACCTGGTGGAATTTCCCGAGGCCATCCAGATCAACGAACCGCTACTGAACTGGCTGCAAACTTTCGTGGGCGCCGAAAACGTGCGCGTGGAGCCCCTGCCATAAAAACGCCCCTCATCCCGGGAGACCGCCTTGAGCCTGCTGACCCAACTTCCCCTTGATTTACCTGGCACGCTGTTCCGCAGCCCGATGCCTTTCTCGCCTTACGACCCGCGGGGCGAACTCTGGCCTGCGTACCAACGGGTAGGTGTAGAGGGCGTGGTGGTACTGGTGCCACGCGAAGAAAGCCAGGCAGTCACCGGATGCGACCTCCCGGCCTTCTACCGCGCCCATGGCTTGGAAGTGGTACACCTCCCCATTGGCGACCTGCGCGCTCCCTCCCCCGCGCATCTGCGGTGGGCGGGGGAGCAAACGCTGAACTTGCTGCGGGGCGGCAAAACGGTAGCCGTGCATTGCCTGGCGGGGCGGGGGCGAACGGGGACCCTGTTGGCCTGCCTGGCGCGGCTGCGCTGGGGCTGGGAGGCCGAGGACGCCCTGCGCTGGGTACGGGAGCACATTCCGGGCGCGGTGGAAACCGCCGCCCAACAGGCCGTGGTGGCACAATGCGCCACGGCGGAGGCGCTCCCGCCTTCCCCGCCCGATGCCACCCCCCGCTGGCTGGCCTGGGCGCGCCGCATCCAGGCCGAAGCCCAAACCGGCCTGCACTACGCCGAAAACCCCTACCAACAGGAGCGTTTCCGCCACCTGCTGGCCATTGCCGAGGAGATCGCGGCCACGGCAGGGCATCTGCCCGCGGAGGAAATCCACCCGCTCTTCACCACACCTGATGGCTATGCCACCCCGCGGGTGGACGTCCGGGCTGCGGTGTTCGACGATGAGGGGCGCATCCTGCTGGTGCGCGATGCAGGCGATGGCGGCTGGTGCCTGCCCGGCGGCTGGGCGGATGTGGGCGATACCCCTTCAGAAGCAGCAGAACGTGAGGTGCTGGAAGAAGCCGGTCTGGAGGTCAAGGCCCGCCGCCTCATCGGCCTGTACGACGCCAACCGCGTGCCCGGCAAGATGCACCTCTACCACGCTTTCAAAGCGGTCTTTCTATGCGACCTGCTCGCAGGCCAACCTCGCCCAAGCCTGGAGACCACCGCGGCGGCATTCTTTTCCTATGACGAATTGCCGGAGAACCTCTCCCCCTACCGCACGCCGCGCCGCGTCTTGGAAGATGCCTTTGCCGCCTACCGGGCGAGCCATTGGGAAGCCGTTTTCGACTGACACCCACCGACTTCTCTTCACAGGAGCGTCACCATGCTCATCACCCACACCACCCTTGTAACCTGGGACGACCAACACCGCATCCTCCCCGACCAGGCGATGCTGATTCGCGATGGCGTCATCGCCGCGCTGGGCCCCAGCGCCGAGATGGAAGCCCGCTACCCCGAAGAAGAGCGCCTCGACGCCCAAGGCCAGTGGGCTATGCCCGGCCAGATCGTGGCGCACACACACTTCTACGGCGCATTCGCCCGCGGCATGGCCATTCCCGGACCGGCACCCAAGGTTTTCCCCGAAATTTTGCAACGCCTGTGGTGGCCGCTGGACCAGGCGCTGGACGCAGAAGCCGTGCGTCTTTCGGCGGAAATCATGCTGGTGGACGCCATCCGTAACGGCGCAACCACCCTGTTCGACCATCACGCCTCGCCCAACGCCCTGAGCGGCTCGTTAGAGATCATCGCCGAGGCCGTGCGGCGTGCCGGCGTGCGCGCGGCCCTGGCCTACGAAGTGACCGACCGTTACGGCAAGGCCAGCGCGCGCGAAAGCATCGCCGAGAACGTCCGCTTTGCCGAGGCCGTGCGCCGTCAGAGCGATTTCGGTACGCCCCAACAGCGCCTGGCGGCCACTTTTGGCCTCCACGCCAGCCTCAGCCTGG
>JALSPT010000170.1 GCA_026985785.1 Anaerolineales bacterium | reverse complement strand
TGGGCGCGGCGTGTCGCCCCGATGGGCAGTTTTCCGAGGGGGATTTTGCCGCCGTGCGACAGGCGCGCCTGGAGGCCGTGCGCATTACTCAGGATACCCCTGATGAAGCCATTGCGCGTTTGCGGCAGATTGCCCCCCACATCTTTTTGCTGGCGCGCCTGACCGCGGCGATGCATGATCGTCCGCTGAGCCCAGAGGCGTTTGTGAACACGTTGCAGCCTGCCGTGACGCGTTTTTACGCCCAGGGCATCCGCTATTTCGAAATTCATACCCAGCCCAACCTCCACGCCCACGGGTGGATGGTGGGATGGACGGACGGGGCCTCGTTTGCGACGTGGTTTTTGGAGGTGCTGCAACGCTGGCGGAAGCAGTTCCCGCAGGCGAAGTGGGGCTTTCCGGCGCTTTCGCCGGGCGGCGATGTGCCCAACCAGCGGTTCGATGCCCGCCGTTTCCTCGACCAGGCCGATGCTGCTGCCCTCGCGGCGGATTGGTTGGGCGTGGCTTGTTACTGGCGCTCCTTCCCGGAGATGAATCGCCCGGAGGCGGGGCGCTGTTACGAGCCGTTGCGCTTGCGTTACCCCCACAAGTTGATTTTCGTCACCGATTTTGCCAATGTGAACGCCGCGCTGGGGGCAACCAGCCGGGGACAGCAGTATGTGGATTATTTCCGTTACCTCCAGGCGCGCCACGATATTGGCGCTGCGTTTGCCGATTACCTGAGCGCGGGCAGTGCTGCCCCCTATCTGGGCTGGGTGGACGCCGCGGGGCAGCCGACCGCCGTGGTGCAGCAGGTAGGACAAAGAGACGGAGCAGGAGGTTAGACGATGCACGTCGTAATCGCTGGCGGCACGGGATTGATCGGCAGAGCATTGGCGGCAGCCTGTTTGGCGCGCGGGGATACGGTCAGCGTGTTGACCCGGCGCCCGGATGCGCCGGTGAAAGGGGCGCTTCGGCGGGCGGCTAAGGTGCTTTGGACGCCGAACGACCCCAACGCCCTGGCGCGCCATTTGCGCACTGCCGAGGTGGTGGTGAACCTGATCGGCGAAAACTTGGCTGCCGGCCGGTGGACGGCGGCGCGCAAGCGGGCGTTGTACGCCAGCCGGGTGGAAAGCGGGCGGGCGCTGACGGCGGCCATCCGCCTGGCGCAGCCGCGCCCCAAGGTGCTGCTCCAGGCTTCGGCGGTGGGGTATTACGGCGATCGGGGCGACGCTTTGGTGGGTGAAGACACACCCCCGGGCGATGATTTTCTGGCGCGTTTGTGCGTGGATTGGGAGGCCAGCACCGCGCCGGTGGAGGCGCTGGGCGTGCGGCGGGTGGTGTTGCGCACGGGCGTGGTGCTCACTCGCGAGGGCGGCGCGCTGCCGCGCTTGCTTTTGCCGGTGCGCCTGGGGGTGGGCGGCCCGTTGGGCTCCGGCAGGCAGTGGATGCCGTGGATTCACATGGAAGACGAAGTGGGCGCGATGCTGTTTTTGATGGCGCACGACGAGGCCACCGGTCCCTTCAACCTGACCGCCCCGCAACCGGTAACCAATGCGCAACTGGTGCGTGCTCTGGCGCAGCGGTTGCACCGCCCGGCCTTTTTGCCGGTGCCGGCCTTTGCCCTGCGCCTGCTGCTGGGTGAGATGAGCACCGTCTTGCTGGCCAGCCAGCGGGTGCTGCCCAATCGCTTGCTGTCCTTAGGGTACGCCTTTCGTTATCCCACATTGGACGCCGCGCTGGATGCCTTGTTTGCTCCACCCCCTGCCGCCACGACGAGGATGACGCCATGAGCGTGCCCTACTGGGTGCCCGACGCCGTTTTCTACCAGATTTTCCCCGACCGTTTTGCCAACGGCGACCCCGCCAACGATCCGCCCAATGTGGTGCCCTGGGGTAGCAAGCCAACCATTTGGAATTTCATGGGAGGCGACCTGCGCGGCATCCTCCAGCGCCTGGATTATTTGCTTGACCTGGGCATTACGGCGATTTACCTCAATCCCATCTTCCAGGCCACCAGCAACCATCGTTACAACATCAGCGATTATTACCGCATCGACCCCAAACTGGGCACGATGGACGATTTTCGCGCCTTGCTGGCGGCTTGTCATGCCAACGGCGTGCGGGTGGTGCTGGATGGGGTGTTCAACCATACGGGGCGGGGCTTTTTTGCCTTCAACGACATTTTGGAGAACGGGGAGCATTCGCCCTATCGTGACTGGTACCACATCCGCCGCTTTCCGCCGCGGGCCTACGGCGAGGGGCAGGCGGAGGATTACGAGGCCTGGTGGGGCTTCCGCAGCCTCCCGAAACTCAATACCGACAACCCTGCCGTGCGGGCGTTCATCTTCGACGTCGCACGCTATTGGCTGGCGCAGGGTATCGACGGCTGGCGACTGGATGTGCCCAACGAAATCGACGACGATGCCTTTTGGCAAACCTTCCGCCAGGTGGTCAAGGAGGCCAACCCGGATGCTTACTTAGTGGGCGAAATCTGGACGGCGGACGCCCGCTGGGTACGGCATTTCGATGGATTGATGCACTATCCTTTGCGGGAGGCCATTTTGGGTTTCGTGGGCGGCGCGCTGGAAGCCGAGGCGTTTGCCGAGCAGTTGCAATCGTTTGTGGCGCTCTATGGCGAGCATGCTCAGGGTATGTATCTTCCCCTCGGCTCGCACGATACCGAGCGGGTGATCACCGTGTTGGGCGATGAGGCCAAAGTGCGCCTGGCGATGGGGTTGCAATTTGGCTATCCGGGCGCACCGGCGGTGTATTACGGCGATGAAATCGGGCTGGAGGGCGGTAAGGACCCCGACAACCGTCGCGCTTTCCCGTGGGATGAGGGGCAATGGCGGCGCGAGATCCGTCGCTGGGTGCAGCGGCTGAGCGCGCTGCGGCGGCGCATCCCGGCCCTGCGGCGGGGGGCTTTCGTGCCCTTGATGGCCAGGAACGCCCAACGGTGTGTGGCGTTTGGGCGGTTATTGGCAGGCGAGGGGGTGGCTGTGGTGGCCAACGCTTCGGCGGTGCGTCGGCATTGTCATTTGCCGGTGCGTGGGATGGGGTGGGAGGATGGCCGAATTGTGCGCGACCTGCTCAGCGGCGTCGAGCAGGTTGTGAGCGGCGAGATGCTGCACTGGGATCTTTCCCCCTGGCAGGTTGCCTGGCTGGCGTGAGGCTACTTGTTTACCCGCAGATCGTCTTTCAGTCGCCAGCGCCGTGACCAGCGCACCAGCACCAGCCCGACGATGAGCACGAATACCAGCCCGCCGTGGGTGATCATTTCCCGCAATTGCAACTGCACCACGGCGGCTTCGGAATGCTCGATGGACATCTGCGCCCCGATGAGCAGGAGTTTGCGCACGCTGGAGATGATGCCCACGAAAAGGAACGGCTCCAGCGGCACGGTGTGTTCGCGCAGGTAGGTCAACACCGTCCAGAGCAATTCCAGCACGATCATCACCAACAGGATGTCGTGGATGGCGGCGAGCACGGCCTCTTGGTAATGATGGGGGGACAACATGCGTCCGAAGACGGCCACGGTATGGTATAGCAGCACGATGGCGATGCCGGCCAGTAGAAAACCGGCAACGCATTGCAGCAAATCGTCGGTGGCTGAGAGCAAACTCAGCAGCCGACGGCGCGGCCTGGTGATCCACGGGGAGGTTTCCTCCGAAGGGGAAGGAGATGATGTGCTCATAAGGGTCTCCAAATGAAAATGGGGGAAGAGGCCAACAGTATTATAATGGGCGCGTTCATATCCTGCAACGGAGGTGACGCTATGGCGGTGCGCCATGCGGTGAGCGTGAGCCTGGGAAGTTCCAAGCGGGACAAGAAAGTAAGCGTCAAATTTGGCGATACCACGGTGATCATCGAGCGTATTGGTACGGATGGCGACGTGGAAGCCGCCAAACGCCTGTATCGTGAACTGGATGGCAAGGTGGATGCTTTCGGCATGGGGGGTGTGGATATGTACATCCGGGTGGGGGAGCGCAAATATCCCTTGCGGGCGGCGCTGAAACTGATTGCGGACGTCAAGCGGACGCCGGTGGTAGATGGGCAGGGGTTGAAGCACACCTTGGAGCGGCGGGTATTTGAACTAGCGGCCCCCTTTTTGCGCGAGCCGTTGCATTTTCGGCAGGCTTTCATGCCACTGGCGCTGGATCGCGTAGGGTTGGCGCAGGCGGTGAATGAGGTTGCCGATGCAATCGTGTTTGGGGATTTCATGGTGGGCTTGGGCATCCCCTTGCCCATCCGTAGCCTGAGCACTTACATTCGGGTGCTCAAGGCGTTGCTGCCCATCGTGGGATTTTTCCCCATGAGCATGTTGTTTTACGGCAGTGACGGGGTCGAGATGGAACCAAAGTATGAGAAGTATTGGGCTGCCGCCGACCTGATCGCTTGCGATTTCATGTTCATGAAAAAGTACATGCCGCCCCATTTGCTGGACGGCAAGACGTTGGTCGCGAACACCACCACGGCTGAAAATGTGGCCTTTCTCAAGGAGCATGGAGTGAAGTTGCTCATCACCACCACGCCGCGTTACGATGGCCGCTCGTTTGGCACCAACATGATGGAAGCGGCGCTGACGGCCTACGCCGGCAAGGGGCGCCCGCTGACGCTGGGTGAGTTGAACGCGCTGATCGATGAGTTGGACTTGCGCCCCACGGTGACTTACTTCGATTGAAAGCGCCTTGGAAAACGACCTACGCCCTGCTCTCAGGACGTTGGGGGGAGTATTGCCATGATTGGCCTTGTAGAGTGTGGCTTCGTGAGGGTGACTTTTGGCTTTCTGCTGCCATTGCGTTGATGAATTGATGATAAAATACCCCCCTATCCTTGTTTTGTGGAAGGAGGAAGATAGATGAACATCGTAAGCCTGGTGCAAGGGGTGAGCGGGCTGTTGTGGTTGGGCACGTTGGGGGCGTTGGCTTTGATTGTCATTCGCGCCACCCGCAGGCAGCAGGTCAAGCCGTTGGTACGGGTGATGCTCATCCTGGCTGTGGCCGCGGTGCTGGTCACGTCGGTGGGGGCGGGTTTGGTGTTCGTGCCGCCCGAAAAGCGCGGTGTGGTGATTTCCGCACTTTCTCCTCAGGGCTACCGCTCGCAGGCATTGACACCGGGCTTGCATTGGGTGGTGCCATATGTAGAATACGTGGTCTTCTACCCCATCTCCAAACAGACTTACACCATGTCGTCCACGCCTTCCGAGGGGGCGGTAGAAGGTGACGACTCCATCAAGGCCCGCACTGCCGATGGGCAGTTGGTTTACATGGATGCTTCGGTCATCTTTGCCATCGATCCGGCCAAAGTGGTCGAAGTGCATATTGCTTGGCAGGACCGCTATGCCCATGAACTGGTGCGCCCGCTGGTGCGCGGCGTGATTCGGGATGCCGTTTCGCAGTTTCGGGTGGAAGAAGTCATCAGCACCAAGCGCTTCGAACTGGAGCAGATGATTACCACCAACCTGCGAAAGCGCATGGAGGAAAACGGCCTTTTCCTGGTGGATTTCGTACTGCGCAATATTGCCTTTACCGATGAATACGCCCAGGCCATCGAACAGAAGCAAATTGCCGAGCAGCAGGCGCTGCAGGCCAAATTCGTGGTCGAGCAGAAAAGGCAGGAAGCCGAGCAGGCGCGCCAGGTGGCGCAGGGGCAGGCCGACGCGGCGGTAATTCGGGCAAAAGGCGACGCGCAGGCGCGAGTCATCCAGGCCAAAGCCGAAGCCGAGGCCCTGCGGGTGATTGCTGAGGTACTCAAGGACAACCCCGATTTGTTGACCTATCAATATATCGAAAAACTGGCGCCGGGTGTGCAGGTGATGTTGGTGCCCAACAATGCGCCGTACCTGCTGCCGCTGCCGTCGCTGACGCCCCAGCCGACGGCGACGCCGACCCTTGCTCCGTAGGAGGTGCAACGATGAACGACGATCGACCGGGATGCCTGGGTGGTTTGCTTCGCCTGGCCCTCTTGGCATGGCTGTTCGAATTCCTTGAGGAGCGTTTTGGCTTTGGCAAAGGATGTTCGTGCAGCGGCGTGGGCTGTGGCGTGGTGTTTTTGGTGTTGTTCGTCATCCTGGCGTGTTACATTCTCGCGACCACGCATTGGGGACATTTTGCCCCCTTGCCGGTGCCGTAATCCGGTGTGAGGTTGCCGATGTGTCCTGCTTTTACACCTGCCCCTCTTCGTCGGCGTTCCCCTGTGCCGCCCGATATCGTCATTGCCCAGGAAGCCACCCTCAAGCCTATCGCCCAGGTGGCCGAAGAAAGCGGCATCCTGCCCGACGAACTGGAACTTTACGGCCCCTACAAGGCCAAGGTGAGCCTGGGTGTGCTGGAGCGCCTGGCCGACGCGCCCAACGGCAAATATATCGACGTCACCGCCATCACCCCCACCCCCCTGGGGGAAGGCAAGACCACGACCACCGTGGGGCTGAGCCAGGCCCTGGGCGCGCACCTGGGGCAAAAGGTGTTCACCTGCATCCGCCAGCCCAGCCAGGGACCGACCTTCGGCATCAAAGGCGGCGCCGCGGGCGGCGGTTACTCGCAGGTCGTCCCGATGGAAGACTTCAACCTGCACCTCACCGGCGACATCCACGCCGTGACCGCGGCCAACAACTTGCTCGCCGCCGCCCTGGATACCCGCATGTTCCACGAATGGCGGCAGAGCGACGAAGCCCTCTTCCGCCGCCTCTTCCCCGTGAAAAACGGCAAGCGCCAGGTGGCCCGGGGCCTGCGCTACCGCATGGCTAAACTGGGCCTCACCGAAGACGACCTGGACACCCTAACCCCCGAACAGCGGCGGCGGTTGGTGCGTTTAGACATCGACCCCGAAACCATCACCTGGCGGCGGGTGATCGACACCAACGACCGCCTGCTGCGGGAAATCGAAATCGGCCTTGGCCCTGACGAAAAGGGGTTCACCCGCCGCACGGGCTTCGACATCAGCGTGGCCAGCGAAATCATGGCCATCCTGGCCCTGACCACGGGCCTGGCCGACATGCGCGCCCGCCTGGGGCGCATGGTCGTAGCCCTCAGCCGCAGCGGCGAGCCGATCACCGCCGACGATTTGGGCGTCGCGGGCGCGCTGGCCGTGCTGATGAAAGACGCCATCAAGCCCACCCTGATGCAGACCCTCGAAGGCACGCCGGTCTTTGTCCATGCCGGGCCGTTTGCCAACATCGCCCACGGCAACAGTTCCATCATCGCCGACCTGATCGCCCTCAAACTGGTGGGGCCCGAGGGTTATGTGGTCACCGAATCGGGCTTTGGGGCCGACATCGGCATGGAAAAGTTCTTCGACATCAAGTGCCGCTATTCTGGCCTGAAGCCCGACGCCGTGGTGATGGTGGCCACGGTGCGGGCGCTGAAAATGCACGGCGGTGGCCCCAAGGTGGTGGCCGGCAAGCCCCTTGACCCGGCCTACACCCAGGAGAACCTCGACCTGCTGCGCAAGGGGCTGGTCAACCTGGAGCATCACATCGGCGTGGCGCGCAAATACGGCGTGCCCGTGGTGGTGGCGGTCAACCGCTTCCCCACCGACACTCCTGCCGAGCTGGACATGGTGCGGCAGGCCGCCCTGGAATTCGGCGCGTTCGACGCTGTGGTGGCCGAGCACTGGGAAAAAGGCGGCGAGGGCGCGGTAGATTTGGCCCAAGCGGTGATGCGGGCTGCCGAGCAGCCTTCTGACTTCCGCTTCCTCTACGACCTGGACCTGCCCATCAAGGACAAAATCGAAATCATCTGCCGTGAGGTGTATGGCGCCGACGGGGTGGACTACGGTCCTTTGGCCGAAGAGCGCATTGCGGAATACACTCGCTTAGGCTACGCCCACCTGCCCATCTGTATGGCGAAGACGCATTTGAGCATCAGCCACGACCCGGCGCTCAAGGGCGCGCCGCGCGGCTTCCGGGTGCCGATTCGCGACATTCGCCTTTCCGCGGGCGCGGGCTTCCTTTACCCGCTGGTAGGCAAAATGCGCACCATGCCCGGCCTGCCCACCCGCCCGGCCTATCTCGATGTGGATATCGATTCGGAAACCGGCAAGGTGGAGGGGTTGTTTTGAACCCAACCCGGCCTGCCGGCACACGGCAGGCCGGGCTATTTTTGGGGGTTAATCATTTTTTTAGCCGGTTTAATCAAACCCTTAGGCGAATCTGTACGTAGTTGTCTGGCTTGGGAGGGGAAGGGCAAGTACACTCAGAGGGGTAACTCGCTTTTGAGAGGTGCGTCGTGCCCGTCATCCACTGCCTTGGCCTCAATCATCGCACGGCTCCTGTCGCCCTGCGGGAACGGGTGGCGTTTTCGGAAGAAGACATCCGCGCCGCGCTGGCTCGGTTGGGTTGCGGCACCAACGGCAGCCGCCCAACTGGCGTTTCCGAGATGGTCATCCTTTCCACCTGCAACCGCACGGAAATCTACGCCACCGCCCCGCACGAGGCCTTTGCTGCGCTGGAAGCCTTCCTGACCGATGCCAGAGGCTTGCCGCTTGAAGTGCTGGATGGGGTGCTGTATCGCCATCGGGATGCCGATGCGGTGCGGCACCTTTTTCGCGTCGCGGCAGGGTTGGACTCGCTGGTGTTGGGCGAGCCGCAGATTTTGGGGCAGGTGACCCGCGCCTGGGAACTGGCGCGCGGCCAGGGCACGGTGCGGGCGGTGCTGGGACGGCTGTTCCAGGCCGCGGTGCATACCGGCAAGCGGGCACGCACCGAAACGGCCATCAGCCACAACCCGGCCTCGGTGGCCTCGATGGCTGTGCATCTGGCCGCCCAAACGGTGCGCGATTTCGCCGCCGCGCGGGTGCTGGTGCTGGGCGCGGGCGAAATGGCCGAGCAGGCCGTGGAATCGCTGCGGGTGCGGGGTGTGCGGCGCATCCGGGTGATGAACCGCACCCTGAGCAAGGCCGAGGCGCTGGCCGCCCGCTGGCAGGCGCAGGCGACCACTTTTGAACATTTGCTGGATGGTCTATCGTGGGCTGACATCGTGATTGCCTCCACCGGCGCGCCGCACACTTTGGTGCACCGCCGCCATGTGGCCGAGGCGCTACGCCGCCGTCCTGACCGCCCGCTGGTGCTGTTGGATATTGCCCTGCCGCGCGATGTGGATGCCGACGTCGGCGACCTCGACGGCGTGCAGTTGTACGACCTCGACGCCCTTCAGGATCACTTGGCCGATGCCCTCGCTGCCCGTCAGGCCGCCGTGCCGCAGGTGGAAGCCATCGTGGAAGAGGAAACCGCCGCTTTCATGGCCTACCTGCGCACGCTGGATGTCGCCCCCATCATCCAGGCCTTGCGCGCCCGCGCTGAAGAAGTGCGGCAGGCCGAGTTGGAGAAAACCCTTCGCAAGATGCCCCACCTGAGCGAAGAAGAGCGCGCCCGCCTGGAAGCCCTCACCCGGGCGATTGTCAACAAGATTTTGCACCATCCCACCGTGGCGCTCAAAGAAGCCGCTCAAGAACCTCGCGCCGCGGAAACTGCCGCCAT
>JALSPT010000169.1 GCA_026985785.1 Anaerolineales bacterium | reverse complement strand
AGTCAAATTCGGGCCTTACCCCGCTGCTCCTTTTTTATGCTATCATTGGGATAATCCGGCTGGGGAGGCTCTGGTATGGCGAAACTTCCGTGGAAACGCACGCTGTTCTACCTCGCGCTCAACGTGGCGGTCTCGGCCTGTACGGCGTGGGGCGTGCTGACCCTCTGGGGGCGCAGCCACTTGCCGCCGCCACCGCCCACACCTGCAATAGCCGCCATCCCCAGCATGGAAGCGCACAACCCGCCTACCGCGACCCCCGTGGTTTTCGTCTACACCGTGCGCCGAGGTGATACTCTGAGTGGCATTGCTCAGCGCTTCGGCGTGGGGGTGAATGCCCTGTTGGCGCTCAACCGGCTGCAAGCCGATACGCCCCTGGCCGTGGGGCAAGCGCTGCTCATCCCCGGCAAAGCCCCCACACCCACCCCGCTGGCCTTGCAGCCCGGCGATCTCACCATCGACGGCGTGCTGGGTGCAGGCACCCTGGAAGACGAACGCGTCATCATCACCTACCACGGCAACGGCAGCCTCGATCTGCAAAATTGGCAACTGGACGATGGCCGCGGCCACCGCTACACCTTCCCCCCCCTCAGCCTGGAGCCCGGTGGCGCCATCCAGGTATGGACGAAGGGCGGCCACCAGGATACCGTGGTCAACCTTTACTGGGGATTGGACAAGGCCGTCTGGGCATCCGGCGCCACTGTCACCTTACGCGACCCCAACGGCCACGTCGTGGCCACGTATGCCGTGCCCTGAACCAACTGCGAGGCAACCATGACCCAAGCCCTGTATCGCAAATGGCGCCCCCGCACCTGGGAAGGTGTGGTCGGCCAGCAACATATCATCCAAACCCTGCGCCACGCGGTGGCCGCCGAACGGGTGGCGCACGCGTACCTCTTTTCCGGCCCTCGCGGCACCGGTAAAACCACCACCGCCCGCTTGCTGGCCAAAGCGGTCAACTGCCTTGCTCCTGAGCCTGCCGACCGCCCTTGCGATCAGTGCGAGCACTGCCAGGCCATCAATCAGGGGCGCTTCATGGACCTGATCGAAATCGACGCCGCTTCCAACACCAGCGTGGACGACATCCGCGACTTGCGCGACAAAATTGCCTTCGCTCCCAGCCAGGGGCGCTACAAGGTGTACATCATCGACGAAGTGCACATGCTTTCCACCGCGGCCTTCAACGCCCTGCTGAAAACGCTGGAAGAGCCGCCCGCCCACGCCATCTTCGTGCTCGCCACGACCGAAATCCACAAAATCCCCGCTACCGTGCTTTCCCGCTGCCAGCGGTATGAGTTCCGCCGCATCCCGGTGGCCGAGATGACGGCTTACCTGCAACGCATCGTGGAAGGCGAAGGGCTGGAAGCCGAACCTCAGGCGCTCACCTGGCTGGCGCGCCAGGCTACGGGAAGCCTGCGCGATGCCATTTCGCTGCTCGATCAGTTGGCCGCCACCGGCAAGCCAATCACCGTGGCGCTGGCGCGCACCGTGTTGGGCACCGCAACCGACCAAACCGTGGGTGAACTGGTGGACGCCCTGGTGGCCGGCGACGCGGCTCGCGGCCTGGAGGTCATCCACGCGGCTCTCGACCGCGGCGCCGATCCTCGGCAGTTTGCCCGCCAGACCGTCGCGCACCTGCGCCAAGTGTTGCTCACCAAAACCCGCAACGCCGACCTGCTGGACGTCCCACCCGAAGCGCGCCCCCAACTGGCACAACAGGCCGCGGCGCTGAGCGTTCCCGACCTGTTGCGGGCGATCCGTGCCTTCGACCACGCTGCCTCCCACGCGCGTGCCGACTGGCACCCCGGTCTGCCGTTGGAGGTGGCCTTTCTCGAAGCCCTTACCCCGCCTGCGCCCACCGTCCAGGCAACCGCCGCGCCCATCGTGTCGCCTTTGCCCACGCCGGGGCCTTCTGCGCCTGCTCCTCCCGCAGCGCCCGCCGATGGCGCGCCCGGCATGTCACCCTCCCAAAGTGCCCCCGAACAACCCGCTCTCTCCTTGGAAGCCGTCGCCCATGCTTGGAAATCCCTGCCCTATCACCTCGACCGCAGCGTGGCCGCGTTGCTCCACCAGCAACAGCCCATCCCCCTGGCGGTGGAAGGGGATACCGTGGTCATCGGCCTGCGCGGCCCCAAGGCCACGCGCGGTTTGCTGCTCCAGCCGGAACGGACCGAAGCCGTGGCGCGGGCGCTTTCCAAAGCCTTGCAACGACGCCTCCATGTGCGCTTCAAGCCCATCCCCGGCCAGGGCGAGGTGGACCCCGAACTGCTGGAGCAGCACCCGATGGCGCGGATTGCGGTAGAATTGGGCGGCAAAATCGTGCAGGTGCAACCGTTGTCCGGAGGTAAAAAACATGGCTAAATTCCGCCCCCCAAAGCGCAGCACCAACCCGATGGCGCTTTTGCAGCAAATGCAGCAACAACTGATGGAAGCCCAACAGAAACTGGCCGAGGAAACCGTCACCGGCACGGCAGGCGGTGGCGCGGTCACCGTGGTGCTCACCGGCGACCAAAAGTGTGTCAGCGTCACCATCGACCCCGACCTGCTGGCCGAAGGCGATGCCGAGATGTTGCAGGATATGCTGGTGAGCGCCTTCAACAACGCCCAGGAAGCCGCTCAAAAACTCAGCGAGGAACGGTTGGGCGGCATCACCGACGCCCTGGGCGGTCTGGGTTTACCCTTCTAAACCATGTCGCTACCGGAACCCATCCAGCGCGCCATCGATGCGTTTGCTGCTCTGCCCGGCATTGGCCCCAAGACGGCTTCGCGTCTGACGTTTTATCTGCTGCGCGAACCGTCGGCGGGGCTGCGCGAGGCCCTGGCCGAGGCCATCCATGGCCTGGGTGAGGTGACCTATTGCCGTCAATGCTACAATTTCACCGCCGCGGGGGAGGAACTGTGCCCCATTTGCCGCGATCCACACCGCGACGCCGGGCTGATTTGCGTGGTGGAAGAGCCGCTGGACGTCGTCGCCATCGAGCGCACCGGCGCGTACCGCGGGACCTACCATGTCCTGCACGGGGTGCTCTCGCCCATCGAAGGCGTGGGGCCGGAAAGCCTGCGGATTGCCGAACTGGTGGCGCGGGTGCAGCGCGGCGATGTCCACGAAGTGATCATCGCCACCAACCCCAGCATGGAAGGCGACGCGACGGCCATGTACCTGCATCGGCGGCTGGCGCCCCTGGGCGTGAAAGTGACCCGCCTGGCGCGCGGCCTGCCCGTGGGCGGCGATGTCGAGTATGCCGATCAGTACACGCTGCGCGGGGCGCTGATGGAGCGCAAGGAAATGTGAAACCGGACGGGTGAGGGCGTCGTGCCCTGCAAATTCCCGCTTTTTTCAACCGTTGCAAATATCCCGGAGGGGCGAACGCCGTTCGCCCCTGCGTTCTTGTGGAGGGTTCATGCTTTCGTTTTTCACCGATCTGCCCAACCATTTCAGCCTGCCGCGGCGTATCAACCGCTTGGGCGAACTGGCTTACAACCTGTGGTGGACGTGGCATCCCGATGCCCAGCGGCTGTACCGCCACATCGATTTTGCCCTCTGGGAGGCAACTTATCACAACCCGGTGCAGTTTCTCAAACAGGTGTCTCGGGCGCGGTTGAGCGCCGTCGCCGCCGACCGCCATTTTCTCGACCGCTACGACGCCGTGATGCGGGCATTCGACGAGTATCTGCACCCCGAAAGCACCTGGTTCCGGCGTTCCTATCCCGCCGTGGAGGGGCATATTGCCTATTTTTCCACCGAGTTTGGCCTGCACGAAACCCTGCCCATCTACGCCGGCGGCCTGGGCGTGCTCTCCGGCGACCATCTCAAAGAGGCCAGCGACCTGGGGCTGCCCCTGGTGGCCGTGGGCTTTTTCTACACCCACGGCTATTTCACCCAGCGCCTCAGCGACGACGGCTGGCAGGAGGCGCTGCCCGTCGACCAGCGCTATGACGACCTGCCCATCATCCCCCTCACCGACGCCGACGGGCAGCCGCTCACCGTCTCGGTGGAACTGCCGGAGCGGGACGTCCAGATACGGCTATGGACGATTCAGGTGGGACGCGTGCCGCTGATTTTGCTGGATAGCGACGTCCCGGCCAATTCGCCCGCCGACCGACAACTCACCGCCCGCCTGTACAGCAGCGAACTGGACTTGCGCATTTCGCAGGAGATCATCTTGGGCATCGGCGGCGTGCGCGCCCTGCGCAAACTGGGCTGCAAACCGGCGGTGTGGCACATGAACGAGGGGCACTCGGCTTTCCTCACCTTGGAGCGCATCCGGGAAAAGGTGGCAGCGGGGATGGCCTTCGAGCAGGCGGCGCGCGAGGTCGCCCGCAGCAGCGTGTTCACCACCCACACGCCGGTGCCCGCCGGCAACGATGAATTCCCCATCTGGCTGGTAGAGCGCTATTTCGCCCGCCTGTGGCCGGAACTCGGCCTGACGCGCGACCAGTTCTTGAATTTGGCCCGCCGCGAACACGGTTGGGGCGAGACGTTTTCCATGCCCATTTTGGCGCTGCGCCTGGCCGAGCAACGCAACGGGGTATCGGAACTCCACGGCCAGGTGGCGCGCAAGATGTGGCATTTCCTTTGGCCTGACCGCAAAGAAAACGAGGTGCCCATCACCCACATCACCAACGGCGTGCATGTGGATACCTGGCTGGCACGCCGCTTGGCGCTGCTGTACGACCATTACCTGGGCGCCGATTGGCGGGAGCGGATGGACGACCCCGCCCTGTGGGAGCAAATCGACCGCATCCCCGACGCCGAACTGTGGGAAGTGCACCGCCACTTGAAGCGCAAACTGGTGGCTTACTTGCGTGAGCGCGCCCGCAAGATGTGGCTGGAACTGCGCGTCCATCCCGTGCAGGTGGTGGCTTCTGGCACGCTGCTCGACCCTTACGCGCTGACCATCGGCTTTGCCCGCCGCTTTGCCACTTACAAGCGCGCCAGCCTGGTGCTGAGCGATTTCGAGCGCCTGCTCGGCCTGCTCAACCGCCCCAACATGCCGGTGCAGATCATCTTTGCCGGCAAGGCGCACCCCGCCGACGAACCGGGCAAGCGGCTCATCCAGGAAGTCTATCGCAAGGTCAAACTGGCCGAGAACGGCGGGCGGCTGGTGTTCGTGGAAGATTACGACATGAACCTGGCGCGCTACTTGGTGCAGGGGGTGGATGTGTGGCTCAACACACCGCGCCGCCCCAACGAGGCCAGCGGCACTTCGGGCATGAAAGCGGCCATCAACGGCGTGCCCAACTTCTCGGTGCTCGACGGCTGGTGGCGGGAGGGCTACAACGGGCGCAATGGCTGGGCGATTGGCGAAGAGCGCGAGTACGACGATCCCGCCGAGCAGGATGCCGCCGACGCGGAAAGCCTTTACACCCTCCTGGAAAACGAAATCATCCCCCTCTACTACCAGCGCCGCGCCTCCGATGGCCTGCCCGTGGAATGGCTGGCGCGCATGCGGGAATCCATCCGCACCGTCACGCCGCGTTTCAGTACCCGCCGCATGGTGAAGGAATACGTGGAACGCCTCTACCTGCCTGCAATGCGGGCGGTTGAGCCACCGGAGGCCACGGCATGAGGGTGCGTGCCCTTTGCCGCCGCACTTTGCCCCGCTGGGGATGGCTGGGGCTGGCGCTGATCGCCGTGTTCTGGCCGGTCAACTGGCTATGGCCCGGCCTGCGCACCCATCTGGCGTTCTTCCCCCTGTGGTTGGGCTACGCCCTGCTGGTGGATGGCTTGACGTGCTGCCGCCGCGGCGAATCGCTATTCAGCCGCTCGCCGCGCCGCTATGCCCTGCTGTTCGTAATCTCAGCCCCCGCCTGGTGGCTGTTCGAGGCGCTCAACCTGCGCACGCAAAACTGGCACTACTTGGGACGGGAGCACTTCACCGCCCTGCAGTATGCCGTTCTGGCCACGCTGAGTTTTTCCACTGTGATGCCCGCGGTGTTCGGCACGGCGCAACTGGTGCGCACCTTCCGCCCTTTCAGCCGCCCGCAGCGCGGGCCGGTCGTGCGCCCTACGCCGTCGGTGCTGTGGGGCGCGTTCCTCGCCGGGTGGGGTATGTTGGCCTTGCTGCTCGCCTTCCCCCGTTACGCTTTTCCCTTCCTCTGGCTTTCGCTCTATTTCATCCTCGAACCGCTGAACGCCTGGCTGGGCTTCCCCACCCTGCTGCGCTGGACACAGCGCGGTAACTGGCAGCCGGTGTACACCCTCTGGGTCGGGGTGCTGGTAACGGCGTTTTTTTGGGAGATGTGGAACTTCTTTTCCTACCCCAAGTGGGTGTACACCGTGCCCTTCGTCAACTGTTGCCACATTTTCGAAATGCCGCTGTTGGGCTACGGCGGCTATCTGCCCTTTGCGCTGGAATTGTTCGCCCTCTACCATTTCGTGATGGGGCTGGCTGGGCAGCGAGAAGATGGGTATCTGACCGACAGCCTGGTGGCCGACGGGTAAAAGCGGGGGAGATGGCGGGCTGGCGGGCTCCTCTCCTTACGGGTCGGAGGATGTCGGTGTGCTGTGGGCCGCCTTTGCGGCATCCAAACCTTCTAACGAGTGCAGGATGGAGATTTTCTGCCAGATTTTGCGCGAGAGATCGGTGGTCAGTTTCTCGATCTCGTTTACTGCGGCTGAGGTCACAGGGTCTGGGAACTCTTGCAGGTACAGGGCGGCAATCTTTCCGATCAGGGCCAGCATCTCACTGCAATAGTCCAGGTAACGAGAAAGTTCGAAAAGGGAAAATTCCTCGCGGGGGGAGGAAGGGGTGCGCGTGCCCCGCTTGAGTGCCCGCTCCGGGTCCT
Source organism: Anaerolineales bacterium (assembly GCA_026985785.1). Classification (GTDB taxonomy): domain Bacteria; phylum Chloroflexota; class Anaerolineae; order Anaerolineales; family DRMV01; genus DRMV01. Next base: position 2,668 of record JALSPT010000169.1, on the reverse strand, counting down.
TGGTCAGTTGGTGCATGTCAATGACGTGAGCCAGGGAACGCAATTCGTGCAAGGCGTGCAAGGCGCGGGAGCGTTTGAGACGCGTTTCCACAGAACCGAAGAAGAACAACGCCGCTCCGATGAGCACGATGTCGTTGATGCCGGCTTCCAAGGTTTGCAGGAAATCAGCCGGGCTGAGGGCAAGCAAAGCCCGGATGTCGAAATGCACGCTGAAAAACAAAGCACCTAACAGCCAGAGCAGCGCGGCTATCACCAGAGCGTTGAACAACCGGATGGGCCAATGGGGCTGAGCCACCCAGTGGGCGCGCTCTTCGGCCTCGCGAGCCACTTGCAGCAGGTCCAGGCATACCCGGTGCAATCCGCGCTCGGGCAGGCGCTCTTCGATGCGCCTGCACAGCACCGTAGCGCTTTGCACGATTTTCTCAGCATCCAGGCTGCGATAGGGGGAAGAGGTGACCGAGGAGGAAGAAGGGGTTGTCATGCTCGCCGTCCTTCTTAGAGAGCCTGCAGTTGCGCCCAGTTTCTCCGCAAGCGCGGGAATGGGCAGGAAGGAACGTCATACATCAGTGTATCATAAAGCGTGAATATAGCGTGCAGTGCAAACATACTGAACGCACGCCTGGGTTGGAGCGAACACCCCACGAAAGCATTTCACACAAGACACAAAAATGGGGGGCGTCATGAGCGACGCACCGCGGAGGTTCGCCGCACATGGTATTCCCCTGCACGCAGCGTCCCCGCGCTCTTACACCGCCCGCTGTCATGCCTGAGCACGGCAGAGGCAATTACTCGCCGATGATTTTCACCAGCACCCGCTTGGGGCGGCGGCCATCGAACTCGCCGTAGAAAATCTGCTCCCAGGGGCCAAAATCCAGCCGCCCTTCGGTGACGGCCACCACCACGCCGCGCCCCATCACCTGCCGCTTGAGATGCGCGTCGGCGTTGTCCTCGCCGGTGCGGTTGTGGTCGTATTGCTCGATGGGCTCATGGGGCGCCAGCCCTTCCAGCCAGCGCTCGTAGTCGCGGTGCAGGCCGGGCTCGTCGTCGTTGATGAACACCGAGGCGGTGATGTGCATCGCGTTCACCAGCACCAGCCCCTCGCGAATGCCGCTTTCCCGTAGGCAGGCTTCCACCTGCGGGGTGATGTTGATGAAAGCCCGCCGGGTCGGCGTGTTGAACCACAGTTCCTTGCGATAACTTTTCATCGGGAAACCTCCTCGGTAAGTGCCAATGAGGGCAGGTTTTGGCGTTGCAATTCCCACAGGCGGCGGTAGAGGCCCGCGCGCGCCAGCAACTCGGCGTGGGCGCCGCGCTCGGCCACCTGCCCTTTGTAGAGCACCACGATTTCGTCCATCGTCTCCAGCCCCACCAGGCTGTGCGTCACCCACAACACGCTGCGGCCGCGGGTGGTTTCCAGCAGGGTGTCCACCAGGGCGCGCTCGGTGATGGCATCCAGGTTGGCCGTCGGCTCGTCGAGCAGCAGGATGGGCGCGTCGCGCAACAGGGCACGCGCCAGGGCCAGGCGCTGCCGCTGGCCGCCGCTGAGTTGCAGCCCCTGGCCGCCCAGGTCGGTATCCAGCCCCGCGGGCAGGGTGCGCACCCAATCCAGCAGGCGCACCGCCGCCAGGGCGGCCTCCAGCCGGGCGTCGTCGGCGTCGGGCGCGGCCAGCAGCAGGTTTTCCCGCAGCGTGCCGCTGAAGATGAACGGCTTTTGCCGCACCACGGCCAGGCGGCTGCGGACGTCGTCGGGCAGCATCTCCCGCAGGTCGCGCCCGCCCAAGGTGATGCGGCCTTGCTGGTATTCCCAAAAGCGCAGCAGCAGGGCGATGAGGGTGGATTTGCCCGCCCCGCTGGGGCCGACCACGGCCACCCGCCGCCCCTCCGGCAAGTCGAGCGATACGCCATCCAACGCGGGCGGCTCGTCGGGGGCGTAGCGGAAGGTCAGGTTTTCCACCCGCAGGTGGTGGGAAGCGGGCAGGGGCGCGGGGTCGGCAGGCGGCTTGACGGCCGGCTCGGCGTCCACCAGTTCGAACAGGCGGCGGGCGGCGCGCAGGTTGCTTTCCAGGAAGGCCGCCGCGGTGGGCAGCCCGAAGGCCGCCTCATAGCCGCTGAGCGCCACCAGCACCAACGCCACCCACGTCACCCCGCCTAACGCCCCCGCCCGCACCAGCGGCACGCCCAGCAGCAGCACCGCCAGCATCCCCAAGCCGGAAAAGAGGATTTGCAGCGCCTGCTCTGCGCCTTCCAGCGAGGCCATCTCGGCCTGGGCGCCCAAAATTTCTTCGCCCAACCGCAGGGCCAGGCGGCGCTGGGCGGCGGCGTAGTTGTAGGCCAGGGCATCGGCCAGCCCCTGGACGTGATCGACCAGGGCGGCATTGAGCGCCGCCCGCCGGGTGATGAGCACCTCGCCCGCCCGGCGGGCGCGCCAGCGCGCCCACGCGGGCACCGCCGCCGCCGCCAGCAGGAAGAACGCCAGCCAGGCCAGCCCCAGGCGGGGCGCAAACGCCGCTAAGAAGCCGGTCAGCAGCAGCGCCGTCAGCCCGGCCACCCACGGCGGGGCGAGCACCCGCACGAAGAAGTTTTCTAAGGTGCGGATGTCGGCGATGATGCGCGCCAGCAGGTCGCCGCTGCGGTAGCGTTGCAGGCGGGCGGGGGCGAGGGGTTCCAG
>JALSPT010000168.1 GCA_026985785.1 Anaerolineales bacterium | reverse complement strand
CGCCCCGACTACCTCGCGGTTTCCTTCGACGTCGGGCGCACCTTCCGCGACGACATCTACCCCGAATACAAGGCCACCCGCGCCAAGATGCCCGAAGACCTGGTGCCCCAGATGGCGCGCATCCGCCAACTGGTGGACGCTTTCGGCTTCCCCCGCCTGGAAATGGAAGGCTACGAGGCCGACGACGTCTTGGGTAGCGCGGCCAAGCGCATGGCGCGGGAAGAAGGCATGGGCGTGAAAATCGTCACTGGCGACCGCGACCTGCTGCAACTGGTGGACGACCGCATCATCGTTTCTTTGCCTGGGCGTCAACTCTCGGAGAGCACCGACTACACCCCAGAAAAAGTCTTCGCCAAATACGGCGTGCGCCCCGACCAGTTCGTGGATTTCAAAGCCTTGGTGGGCGACAAATCCGACAACATCCCCGGCGTGCGCGGCATCGGCGAGAAGACCGCCGCCAAACTGTTGCAGCAATACGAAACCCTGGACGGCGTCTACGCCCACCTGGACGAACTTTCGCCCGGCCTGCGCCGCAAACTGGAAGCCGACCGCGAGAACGCCTACCTCAGCCGCCGCCTGGCGCAAATTCGCACCGATTTGCCGGTCACGGTGGATTTGGCGCAGGCCGTGCCCCGCCCCGAGGCGGTGGGGCAGGTCGAGGCGCTCTTCCGGGAACTGGAATTCCGCTCGCTGCTCAAGCGCCTGCGGGAATGGCAGCAGGCGCTGGGGGCAGCCTCCGGCGGCGAGCAGTTGCCCCTTTTCGGCGCGGCCACCCCGCCTGCCCACGCCGCGGCCCCTCCCGCCCCCGATTTGGGCTTCCGCACCACCGTGGTGGATTCCCCCGAAGCCCTGCAAGCCCTCACCCGCCGCCTGAAGGCCGCCCGCACCGTAGCCGTGGACACCGAGACCACTTCCACCGACAAGATGCGCGCCGAGTTGGTGGGCATCTCCCTCGCGGTGGACGAAAACGAGGGCTTCTACATCCCCCTCGGCCACCACACCGGCGAGCCGCAGTTGCCCTGGGAAACCGTGCGCGCCGCCTTGGCGTCCTTCCTGACCGACCCCGCGGTGGCGAAGGTGGGGCACAACATCAAATACGACTTGGTGGTGCTCGCCCGCCACGGCCTGCCGATGAGCGCCCCCGCCTTCGACACCATGATCGCCGAGTGGGTGCGCGATCCGGCTTCCCACAACCTGGGGCTGAAAAACCTGGCCTGGACGCGCCTTGGCGCGGAGATGACCGACATCAGCGACCTCATCGGGCGCGGCAAGAAGCAGCGCAGCATGGCCGACGTGCCGGTGGCGCAGGTCGCGCCCTACGCTGCCGCCGATGTGGTCATGGTGCTGCGGCTGATGCCCCTCCTGGAAGCCGACCTGCGCGAGCGCAACGGCCTGCGCCTCTTCCGGGAAATCGAAATGCCCCTGGTGCCCGTGCTGGCGCGCATGGAGATGAACGGCATCTTGGTGGACGTGGACTTCCTGCACCGCATGTCGCAGGAACTCGCCGAGCAACTGCACGCCCTGGAAGAGAAAATCTACGCCGCCGCCGGGGTGCGCTTCAACCTCAACTCCACCCAGCAACTCTCCAAAGTGCTGTTCGAAACCCTCAGGCTGGAGCCGCCCGACCGCACCCGCAAGACCAAGAGCGGCCACTATTCCACCTCGGCGAGCGTGCTGGAACTGCTGCGCGGCCAGCATCCGGTAGTGGATTGGGTGCTGGAACACCGCGAACTGGCGAAAATCAAATCCACCTACGTGGACGCCCTGCCCCAGCAGGTCAACCCCGACACCGGGCGCGTCCACACCTCGTACAACCAGACCGGCACGGTCACCGGGCGGATTGCTTCCTCCGACCCCAATTTGCAAAACATTCCGGTGCGCACGCCGGTGGGGCGACGGGTGCGGCGGGCGTTCGTCGCCCCCGAAGGCCACCTGCTGCTCTCGGTGGACTACTCCCAGGTGGAACTGCGCATCGTGGCGCACATTTCGGGCGACGAAGCAATGATCGCCGCTTTCTTGGCCGGGCAGGACATCCACGCGGCCACCGCGGCGGCCATCTACGGCGTGCCGCTGGAGGCCGTCACTCCCCAGATGCGCCGCCACGCCAAGGCGATCAACTTCGGCCTGATTTACGGCATGAGCCCCTTCGGCCTGACCCGCACCACCGACCTCACTTTGGCCGAGGCCGAGAACTTCGTGGAAGCCTACTTCCAGCGCTTCCCCGGCGTGAAGCGCTACATC
>JALSPT010000167.1 GCA_026985785.1 Anaerolineales bacterium | reverse complement strand
CGGCGGCAGGGACTGCCTGCTTTTTTGGAAGCGTGGTACCGTTTGCCGCTGTTTGGCCTGGAAACACGCCCGGCGTTGCGGCAGGCGTTGATTGCCCGACGCAGCAGGCAGCAAGCGGAGGCCATGGCGCGGGTGATTGCCGCCATGAGCCCTGGCCGTCAGCCGCCGTTGTGGGACGCCTTGGCGCAGTTGCCGTTGCCGGTGGGGTATGTGGCTGGTGAGCGCGATGCGAAATACACCGCCGTGGCGGCGCGGGTGGCGCGCTGGCCGCACGTTACGGCTTACATCATCCCCCAAGCGACGCACATGGTGCATCTCGACGCGCCGGAGGCGTTGGCTGCGATTTTGTGGGGAGGAAAGGGCGCATGACGCGCGCCACCCCATCGCCCGGAGACAGGGGGGCGCCCGGGCAATGGGGTGGCAAAGGCGCACGGGCAAAACGCCTTAGCGCAGTTTGAAGAAACTGGTCAACTTCATCGCCAGGTTGAGATTGCCCTTCAACTTCAACTTGCCCTGCATGAAGGCGGCCATGCCGTCCAGTTTGCCCAAAATGACGTTCTTGTAGTCCTGGGCATCGGCTTCCAAGGTGAGGGTGGGGTTCTCGGCCACCCCTTCTTCCACGGTGCATTGGCCGTCTTTGATGGTGATGATCCAGTCGCCGCCTTCCTCGCCGGTGAGGTGGTACTGGATGACGGCTTCCACGCCCTTGGCCTTTTCGGGCAAAAAGGCTTTGGGCATCCGTGCCATTAGTTCTTTGACAGTAATTTCGCTCATGGTTGCACTCCTCTGTGAGTAATCCACCGATTACACAGATTGGCACAGATTTTTCTCTTGTTTTCTTTGAAATCTGTGCAATCTGTGATTTCCCGTTTTACTGTAAATTCTCGAAGACGCCGGCCGCGCCCATGCCGCCACCGATGCACATGGTGACGATGCCGAACTGGACATCGCGGCGCTTCATCTCGTAGATGATTTGGGTGGTCAGTTTGGCGCCGGTGCAGCCCAGGGGGTGGCCGAGAGCGATCGCGCCGCCGTTGACGTTCACAATGTCCTCGTTCAGCCCCAGGTTGCGAATCACGGCCAGCGATTGCGAGGCAAAGGCTTCGTTGAGTTCAATCAGGCCGATGTCGTCCAGCGAAAGGCCGGCTAGATCCAGCGCCTTGGGCACGGCATACATCGGCCCCACGCCCATGATTTCGGGGTCCACCGCGGCCACGGCAAAGGAAACGAACCGCGCCAACGGCTTCAATCCCAAGGCCTCGGCTTTGGCGCGCGACATGATGAGCACCGCGGCTGCGCCGTCGGACATCTGGGAGGCGTTACCTGCCGTCACGGTGCCGCCGATTTTGAACACCGGCTTCAGCCGCGCGAGGGCTTCCAGGCTGGTGTCGCGGCGGGGGCCTTCGTCGCGCTTGAAGGTGAATTTCTTGGTGACCACCTCGCCGTCGTCGGTGGCTTGCTTGATTTCCACCTCCAGCGGGGTGATTTCCTCGTCGAAGCGGCCCGAATCCACCGCCGCGGCGGCGCGCTGGTTGCTGCGGAGGGCAAATTTGTCCTGGTCTTCGCGGCTGATGCCAAACTGCTCGGCGACGCGCTCGGCGGTCAGCCCCATGCTAAGGTACACGCCCGGCCAATCCACGGCCAGTTTGGGGTTGGGGGCGAACTTGTTGCTGGTCATCGGCACCATGGTCATGGACTCGGTGCCGCCGGCGATGGCGATATCCAGTTGGCCGGCCATGATGGCAAACGCCGCGTGGGCGATGCTTTGCAGGCCGGAAGAGCAAAAGCGGTTGATGGTTTCGCCGGGCACGCTGGAAGGCAGGCCGGCGCGCAGCAGCGCGATGCGGGCGACGTTCATGCCTTGCTCGCCTTCGGGGAAGGCGCAGCCGAAGATGACATCCTGGATGTCTTCCGGCTTGACCGCGGGGGCGCGGCGCAGCAATTCCTTGATGACCGCGGCGGCCATCTCATCGGGGCGCACCGTCACCAGGCTGCCGCGGCGCGCCTTGCCCACGGCGGTGCGGGTCGCTGCCACGATGACGGGTTCGCGGGTGGGGTCGGAAATGGTTGTGACCATAGAACACTCCTTGGTGAGTGGCGGATTGCGAATGGCGAGTGGCGAATGGCGAATGAGGAATGGCGAATGGCGAATTGCGAATGAGGAATGGCGAATGGCGAATTGCGAATGAAGAGGCAGTCAGGTGCGAATGGCGCGAACCAGCAAGCGGATGATCTCTTCCAGCAGGTTTAGGCGATGCGTCATCACCTCTTCCGGCAACAAATGGTGACTCCGCAGGTACCAGCCCTTGCTTTCTCTGGCT
>JALSPT010000166.1 GCA_026985785.1 Anaerolineales bacterium | reverse complement strand
TTTACCCGCCCAAAAACTTCTCCAACGCCTCGCGGCTGATGCGGTACGCGCGGCCGATTTTGCGCGCCGGCAGGTCGCCCGATTCGATGGCGGCGAGGACGTCTTCCTCGGATACCCGCAGCACCTGGGCGGCCTCGGCTGGCGTCATCACGGGCGGCAGGCTGCCGCTGGCGGGCTGAGCGGACTGGGCGCCGCCCTGCTGCTGTTGCATCCCGCTCATGGTCTGGGAAATCATGTTGCCGATGCCCATCCCGGCGCCGATGCCCGCGGTCAGGCCGGCCCCGCCGCTGGGGTTTTGCGCGGCTTCCCGCATGGCGTCGGCGGCTTGCAGTTGGGCGTACATTTGCGCGTCCAACAGGCCGCGCGAACGCAGCTCCTCGGCGGTGTTTTCCGAAGGCGTCATGCTGGCAATGACAAAGGTCTTCAGTTCCAGGCCGATGGCCTCGAATTCGGCGGCAGCCTTGGCGCGCACGCCGGCGCTGATTTCGTCCAGCCAGCCGAGAATATCCTGCACGGTCTGGTATTTGCCCTTCATCTCGCCGAACATATCGGTCAGGCTGCGGAGCAGGCGGCTGCGGAGGTCGTTCTCGATGTCGCTCATCAGGTAAATGCCCCGCGTGCCCACGATTTGGGTGACGAACTGCTGCGGATTCTTCACCTGGTAGGAGTAGGTGCCAAAGCCTTTCAGCAGCAGCCAGCCCAGCCCCACGCCCGGCGTTTGCACGGGAATCGGTTGAGGGGTGCCCCATTTGCGGTCGCGAAATTCCCGCATGGAGACGAAATACACCTCGGCGGTGAAGGGCGAGCGCCCGTCGAACGCTTTGCCGAGGACGTTGATGAGCAACGGGATGTTGGCGGTGGTGATGGTGTGGCGTCCGGGGCCAAAGACGTCCAGCGCTTTGCCATCGCGGAAGAAGACGGCTGCCTGCGCTTCGCGCACGATGACCTGCGAACCAATGCGGAAATCGCCTGCGCCCACTTCGGGAAAGCGGTGCACGATCTCGTTGGGCATTTCGTCTGCCCATTCGATAACGTCAAACACGCGTGCCATAGAAAAACTCCTTGGTTACGGGAAAAAGAATCAGGCTGAAGTGCCGAGAATGGCTTCTTCGCGCCGGTTGAAGGTTTCTACTGCCCGGCGGGCGGTGGAAAGCAGATCCTTCATTGCCTGAGGGAAAGCCTCGGTGCCGACGGCTTTTTCCAGCGCCTCCACCCCGGCTTTGATATCGTCGGTCAGGGAAAGCAGGTCGAGGTCGTAAGCGTAAAGGCGGTTGAGTGCTTCGGCGTCCACCTTGACGGCGTCGAACAGGCCGGCGTAGCCGTAAGAGGCCGTGCGCACTTGGTCGGAAAAGGTGCGCAGGCGGATGGCGATGGCTTCCAGGTCGTCTAGGTAGCCGAATTCCCCGGCGGCGGCCATCTGGCGCTGGATTTCGGTCAACCGCCGCCACTGCTCGTCCACCCGCTGGGCCACGGTGAGCCGCAGCAGTTTGTCGGCGTCGCGGCGGTGTTCCTTGTCGCGGTAGCCTTGAAAGCCGGGAATTTTGCTGGCGAGGCGCTCCAGGGCGTTTTCGGCTTGTCGGATGCGCTCGTTGAAGTCGTGCTGGACCATAGCGAGAACTCCTCACGGTTGGGAGAGTAAGACAACCATAGGATAGCATAGAACCTTGAGAGACGCAACTCCCTAAGGGAGGCCGGCAGGGCTTTTCAAAAGTCTTGCACTCGATTGTTTCAGAAGCGAAGATCTCTCCTAACCCCCGCCCGAAAAGCGCATTTTGCGCTTTTCGGGCACCCCCTTCCCTCCCTTACTAAGGGAGGGAAGGGGGAAAGCCGCCGTCAGGCGGCTGGGGGATGGGTGAGATCGGCCTCGGCGCGGCAAAACATGGTAGCGTTGGCTATTATTGAAAAGCCCTGGGAGGCCGGTCGGGCAGGAGGAGGGCCTTCCAGGTGCCCTTGTCATCCTTTGGATAAAATGCTAAACTAAGCCTGCCGAAAGGCGGGGCTTTTCGGCCTTTTATCTTTCGCAGCGAGCATGGTTCATGGCTAATTTGATTACGCTTTCGCGGTTCCCTCTGCTTTTTCTCTACGTCGCGTTTCTCTACCATGGCGGCTTTGGCTTGCGGGTGGCCAGCGCCGTCTTCATCATTTTCATCATCTTGCTGGATAGCATCGATGGCATTGTCGCTCGCGCTCGGGGTGAGACCAGCCTCCTGGGCAGCGCTTTGGACATTGCCGCCGACAGGACGTTGGAAATCATCCTGTGGGTAGTTTTTGCCCACTTGCGGTTGATTTCGGTGTTGGTGCCGCTGATCGTGATTACCCGTGGCACCACGGTGGACGCGATTCGCGCCGTGGGGATGAGCAACGGTTTGCCGCCTTTTGAGCAGGTCAAATCTTCCGTGAGCCGTTTTCTGGTGGCGTCGAAATTCATGCGCAGCACCTATGGTTTTTTGAAGGCTTTTGCTTTTGCTGCTTTGACGGTAGATCTTGCCTTGCACACCCCCGGCGCGCCTTATGCTGCTTTTCATCAGCCGGTGCACCTGTTGGCCCAGGTAGTCACCTGGTTGGCGGTGGCGTGGTGCCTGTTGCGAGGTATTCCTGTCCTTGTGGAGGGGTACACCTTTTTGAAGAACCCGCCTCCTGCCAAAGTGAGATGATAGCCAGGCTGTTGCTTCCCCCTCGGGGAGGGCCAAAGGCCGCCTCTCCGAAATTCTTCCGCGCGTGACCAAGGGGTATGATGGACATTCAAGACCTGACGACCAGCCGTTACGGTGTGGCGATTGCCGTTGCCCTGGCGCGGAGCCTGCGCCCTCCTTTGGGGTACCGTGTGGCTCGCAGCTTAGCGGATTGGATAGCCTCTTTTCATCGTTCTCGTTTGGTGAGGGCTATTCGGTTGAATCAATGGGTGGTGCACGGCAAAACGCTGGACAGCGAGGAATTGACGGGGGCGGCGCGAGAAGTGCTGCGCCACGCTGCCCGTTGTCAGTATGATTTGTTACGTCATGTGCATGATTCGGCGGCGTTGTTGCGGATGATCCGCCTGGATGATGAGGTAAAGCGCCTGATCGCAGCCAGCCAGCGGGATGAAGCCCCTTGTGTGGTGGTGGGCTCACATTTGAGCAATTTTGATCTGGCGATCAAGGCAGTGGGGGTGGCGGGCGTGAAAGCCCAGATTTTGGCGATTGCCACCCCTACGAGCGGATACGTTTGGCAGAACCGCTTGCGCTCGGCGCCGGGGGTGGAAATTACCCCCATCAGCCTGCGGGCGTTGGCCACGGCGGTGGAGCGGTTGCGCCGCGGTGGCCTTGTGGTGACCGGCGTCGACCGCCCCGTCCCAGGGCGCAAAGAGCATCTCACCTTTTTTGGTGAGGATGCAGCGCTGCCTACCGGTCATGTGCGCATTGCCATGGATGCTGGCGTGCCGGTGCGCGTCGTTTCTACTCGGATGGAGGAAGATGGCGTCTACCGAATCTCCGTTTCCGAGTCTATTCCCATGCGGCTAAGCGGTAACCGCAAGGCCGATATTCGCGAGAATGCCCAGCGGGTGCTGGCGGTGGTGGAAGCCCACATTCGCGAGCGCCCCTTGCAATGGCTGATGTTCTATCCCGTTTGGCCGCAGTTGATGGCGCAGGTTCCCCAATGACTTCCGTTTCTCCCTGGACGTTGCTTGCAAGCGGATCGGTTTTGTTCCTGTTGGGGCTGGCCCATCGCTGGCCTCCGGTTGCCGAGGGCGACCGCCGTCTCTTCCTCGCTTTACACCGCCCGTTGCGGCGGTTGCTGCCGTTCTTCCGGGTGCTCTGGTGGCTGGGCACGTTGGAAGGTATCGTGGCCGTGGCAATTTTGGTTGCTTTGTTCGACCGCTGGCAGCACGGAGTTTCGATTTTGCTGGCTTATGGTATCGTGGTATTGGGGGAGATGGGGCTCAAGCGCCGCGTGAACCGCCCTCGCCCCTTTATGGCGATGCCTGATGAGGCGTGGATGGGGCAGCCGCGCCGCCCAAAGGATTCGTCCTTCCCCAGCGGCGACGCGCTGCGCGTCTGGGTGTTGGCGTTCACCGTGGCGCGGGTGGTGCCGCCGCCGTGGGGTGGGGCGCTGGTCGTGCTGGCTGCGTTGGTCTCATTAGGGCGTATTGCGCTGGGGGTGCACTACCCCTTGGATGTGCTCGCAGGCACGGGGTTGGGGCTGGTTGCCGCAGCGTTGGCGCTGATGTGGTGGTAGTAAGACTATCCCCAAATCCACACCAGGACCCGCCGTCGGTGTGGGCGGCGGCGGTGTTCGAAAAGGTAAATGCCTTGCCAGGTGCCCAACGCCAGCCGACCTTCGTCGATGGGAATGGCCACGCTGGGCAGCGTCAGCGCGGCGCGGATGTGGGCGGGCATGTCGTCGCTCCCTTCCAAAGTGTGTTGAAACCACGCCTGCTCCTCGGGCACCAGGCGCTCGAAAGCGCTTTCCAGGTCGGCGCGGGCGGTCGGATCCCAGTTTTCGTTGAGCACTAACGAGGCGCTGGTGTGGGGAACGAAAACGAAGCACATCCCGTCGCCCACGCCGCTGGCCGTGACCTGGGCTTGCACCTGGGCGGTGATGTCGTACAACCCCTTGCCGCGAGTAGTGATCTCCAGCGTTGCCTTGTGCCACATCAGACCCGCTCCAAAATGGTCGCCGTGGCCATCCCGTGACCAATGCACATCACTTGCAAACCATAGCGGCCACGGATGCGCTCCAGGTCGTGCACCAGTTTGGTCATCAGGATGGCGCCGGTAGCGCCAAGGGGGTGGCCGTGGGCGATCGCGCCGCCGTTGGGGTTGACTTTGCTCATGTCGGGCTGCAATTCGCGCTGCCAGGCCAAGACCACGCTGGCAAAGGCTTCGTTGATTTCGATGACGTCCATGTCTTCCAACGACAAACCGGCCATCTTGAGCACCTTGCGCGTGGCGGGGATGGGGCCGTCGAGCATCAACACCGGGTCGGTGCCCACGACGGCGCGCGCCACGATGCGGGCGCGCGGCATCAGGTTGTAGCGCCCCACGGCCTTGGCCGAGGCCACCACCAACGCCCCTGCGCCGTCGCTAATCTGGCTGGCATTTCCGGCGGTGATCACCCCGTCGGGCTTGAAAGCGGGCGGCAGGTGCCGCATTTTCTCCCGATCGGGCGGCATACGCACGCCCTCGTCTATCTTTACTACGCGCCCATCGGGGCGGGTCAGGGGCAAAATTTGAGCCTCGAAGTAGCCGTTTTGGATGGCATGCATGGCGCGCAGGTGGCTTTGGTAGCCGAAATCGTCCAATTCTTCCCGCGTCAAGCCCCACTTTTCGGCCATCAGTTCGGCGCTGATGCCCTGGTGGACGATTTTGTAAGGCATCTCCGGCCACTGCTCAGGGTAATCCGCGCCCAGCGGCTGGTGCGACATCATCTCCGTGCCGCCGGCGACCACGATATCCATGTCGCCCGCCAGGATGGCCTGGGCGGCGAAATGCACGGCCTGCTGACTGGAGCCGCACATGCGGTTGAGGCTGACGGCAGGCACTTCCACGGGGAACCCGGCCTTGAGCACGCCCAGACGGGCCAGGTTGGCCCCTTGATCGCTGATGGGGGTGACCACGCCCCAGATGACGTCGTCCACCTGGCGCGGCTGGAGGCCAGCGCGCTGAACGGCTTCGGTGAGCACCGCGGCGGTCAAATCCACCGGCTGGAAGGGATAGAGCCCCCCTGTGGGCTTGCCGCGCCCAATGGGGGTGCGCACAGCCGAGATGATGAAGGCTTCGGGCACGGAAATCTCCTTAAAGAAATCTAACCTCTTGGTGGGGAGGGCGAAAAACACGACCGACAGACGCAACCGCTCCGGGAAACACAACTGCTAATCCTACCACGCTCCACACCAAAGGCAACCCTATCAACAAAGCAGGCCAACGCCACGCCGCAGGCAGAAAAACTCCCAACCACGGCGCTAACAGCGCCACGCCAACCAACCCATCACGCCAGCCTGCAGGCGGGGCGGTGTACTCTGCCAGCAACAACACGCCAACGAACAAATCGTAAATCCAGCGCATGGGGGTGAGCGCCATACCGGCCAAAACAAACGCCGGGAACCAGGTATCGTCGCCGACATGCAGAGCGTACCAAGTTGCTCGCGCCAGCACCCCCAGGAAAAAGAGCCCCCACAAGACGTTCCAGGGGAAAGGAAGCGTTGTCACACTCCAGAGCACCGGGCGACCGCCTTTGATGCTCAAGACGTGCAAATAGTCCGGCAGCCAGTTGCCCGCCATCCAAAAACTAAGGCCGAGTAGTGCGGTTAGTACAGCCGCAAAGCCTGCGAAGACCCTCCATCGCTTTCTCAACAGGGCAAACAGCAAAACACCCGCCGTTGGCAAGAGCACCGTGGTTGGTTTGAGCAGCGCCAAGGCCAGCCACACGCCAGTCTGCCCATCCCGATGGTGCTGCCACGCGCGGTACGCCAAAAACAGCGCCACCAGGCTCCAATAGCCCAATTGCCCCTTGACCACCGAGATGACCAGAAAAGGCAAACTGCCTGCCAGGATGAGCACCAGCCAGAGGGCAAAACGGGAGGGCGTGGTTTTGAAAGAGGGAGGGGCCAGAGCAATCAGCATGACCAGCATAGCCCAGAGCAAGGTGGCTGTGTAAACGGCGACCGCCCATGAATAAGGCAAGATGGTCAGAGGCGCTACCAGCACAATCACCCAGGCAGGATACATGAACATCATCGGATCTTCGCCGCCCGCCGGCCCGCCGTAAACCACCTGTTGAATGTGCCGCAGGGTGGTGGCGCTGTAGGGTGAATGCCCATGCAATGCCTCGCGCGCCCCCACCCAATAAGGGGCAAAATCCATGCCCACCCATGGGTAATGACCGTGAGGGCCTGATAGTTGCCACAACGGTTGTAGCCACCTGATGAGCAGCAGAGCGCTCAACCATACGCCCAGGTGGAAGAGCACAGCCCATCGGCGGAGGGTGTTATCGCCGAAATACGGGGTCGCGCTCATATCTTGGGTAGGATGATGCCGGTTTGCCGCTGATACTTTCCTTTCTTGTCGGCGTAGGACACTTCGCATGGTTCGTCGGCCTCGAAGAAAATCATCTGGGCAATGCCCTCGTTGGCGTAAATTTTGGCAGGCAGGGGCGTGGTGTTGGAAATCTCCAGGGTGACGTAGCCTTCCCATTCCGGCTCTAAAGGGGTGACGTTGATGATGATGCCGCAGCGGGCGTAGGTGGATTTGCCTACGCAGAGGGTGAGTACGCCGCGTGGAATGCGGAAGTATTCTACCGTGCGCGCCAGAGCAAACGAATTAGGCGGGATGATACACACGTCGCCTTTGAAATCCACCATCGAGCGGGTGTCGAACTGTTTGGGGTCGACAACAGTTGAATATACATTGGTGAAGATCTTGAATTCGTCGGCGATGCGGACATCGTAGCCGTAAGAAGAGAGGCCGTAGGAAAGCACACCTTCGCGCACCTGGTTCTCCACGAAAGGCTCGATCATACCGTGCTCCAGCGCCATCTTGCGGATCCAATGGTCGGGCTTCAGTCCCATGAGTCACCTCCGGGTAGAGATGCTTCCAGTATAGTCGTCTTGGGGTGGAATGGCAAGCGGGGGGAAACGCTGTGAGGAAAAGCACAAGCCCCCTGCGGAGGGGGCTTGTGGTGAGGAAGCAAGGGGGGAACGGCGAGTCACGCCGTAATCCATGTCCCGGTTTCGCCGCGTAGCGCCGCGGGGATGTGCTCTGGGTCGGTAATCAGCGCCTTGCCGTCTGGCACGGCTTTCAGGTAGCGCAAGATGGCCTCGATTTTTGGCTTCATGCTGCCGGGCTTGAAGTGCCCTTCGGCCAGGTAGCGCTCGGCTTCGGCCACGGTCATCTTGTCCAGCCACTTTTGATTGGGCTGGCCGAAGTTGAGGGCGACCTTTTCCACCGCGGTGGAAATCAGGAACAGATCCACCTTCATGGAAATGGCCAGCAGCGCCGAGGCGAAGTCCTTGTCGATCACGGCTTCCACGCCTTCCAATTCGCCGTTTTCGTTTTCCACCACGGGGATGCCGCCGCCGCCCACCGCCACCACGGTGAACTTGTTTTCCACCAACGTGCGGATGGCGTCCAGTTCGATGATTTTCTTGGGATCGGGGGAAGGCACCACCCGCCGCCAGCCGCGCCCGGCGTCTTCCATCACATGCCAGCCCTGCGCCATGCGCTGCCTGGCGGTTTCTTCGTCCATGAACGAGCCAATGGGCTTGGTGGGATGCTCGAAAGCCGGGTCGTTTTTGTCGACCAGCACCTGCGTGACCACCGTCGCGGCCTGGTTTGCCATGCCGCGGCGTTTGAATTCGTTGTGGAGCGCCTTCTGGAACATGTAGCCAATTGCGCCCTGGGTGTCGGCGCCGCAGGAATCCAGGGGCACGGGGTGCAGTTCGTGGGCGGCCAGTTCGGCGCGCCGCAGAATGAAGCCCACCTGCGGTCCGTTGCCGTGGGTGATGACCACGTCCCAGCCGCTGGCAATCATTTCGGTGATGTGGTGCATGGTTTCGCGGGCCGCGGCGTACTGGTCGGGGATGGTTTTGTGCTGCTTGTCTTTGATGAGGGCGTTGCCGCCAACGGCAACTACGGCGACTTTACGCTCTGTGCTCATGGGGCCTCCTTGGGGAAAATCAATCCACAGATTTCACAGATTAGCACAGATTGTTCTATGGAATCTGCGTAATCTGCGGTTTCAACATCCAATCGGTGAAAATCTGTGCCAATCTGTGGATTATTATCGCATCGTCAGCGCCATCACGGCCTTCTGGACGTGCAAGCGGTTTTCGGCTTCGTCGAAGACCACGGAATGCGGGCCGTCGAGCACTTCGCTGGTGACCTCGATGTCACGGTCGGCGGGCAGGGGGTGCATGTAGATGGCGTCTTCCTTGGCCAGCGCCATCTTCCTGGCATCCATGATCCAGTGCTTGTACTGGTCCTGGATGCGTTTGCCCTCGTCGGGGTCGGTGGTGGTCATCAGCGGGCCCCACGATTTGGCATACACGACGTCGGCGTCCTTCATGGCCTCTTCCATCCCGTTGGGGTCGGAAATCACCTCGAAGGACGAGCCGTACTTGGCCGCCTGGGCTTTGGCCTGCTCCACGATGTCGGGCATCAGGCCGAATTCCGGCGGGTGCGCCAAGGTGACGTCCATGCCGAAGCGGGTCATTTGCAAAATCAGCGACTGCGGCACCGAGATGGGCTTGAGGTAGGAGGAAGCATAAGCCCAGGAAACCACCAGTTTCTTGCGCCGCAGGTCGCGCCCCTTCTTTTCCATCATGGTCATCAGGTCGGCCAGAATCTGGAAGGGGTGGTAGATTTCGCACTGCATGTTGAACACCGGCACGCGCGAGGCTTCGGCAACCAGGTTGATGTAGCGGTTGCCCACGCCCCAGGTCACATGGCGAATGGCGATGCCGTCGAAGTAGCGGCCAAAGATCTCGCCGAGTTCGCGCTCGGTGTCGCCGTGGGAGATCTGGGTGGTGCGGCTTTCGATGAAGGCCGCGTGGCCGCCCAACTGGTCGATGCCGGCCTCGAACGAGCCGCGGGTGCGCGTGCTGGGGAAGAAGAACAGCATCGCGAGCACCTTGTCGCGCAGGTAGGCGTGGGGTTCGCCCAAAGCGCGCTTACGCTTCAGGTCCCAGGCCACATCCAGCACGGTTTCCACTTCTTCTTTGCTGAAGTCCAGGTCGCCGATGAGGTCGCGACCGCGCAGATCGGTTTGCATGGTAGGCTCCTTAGTCGCTTAGTCGGGGAAGTCGGTTAGTCGGGGTAGTCGTTTAGTCGGG
>JALSPT010000165.1 GCA_026985785.1 Anaerolineales bacterium | reverse complement strand
TCAACGCCGGACTGGTGATCGTCACCGCCGACGACCCCGGGATGCATTCCTCCCAAAACGAGCAGGACAACCGCAACTACGCCCGCTTTGCCAAGGTGCCCATGCTGGAGCCTTCCGACAGCCAGGAGGCTAAAGACTTCACCATCCTGGCGCTGGAACTCAGCGAAACTTACGACACGCCGGTGCTGCTGCGCTCCACCACGCGGGTTTCCCACGCCAAATCGCTGGTTTCGTTAGGCAAGCGCACCACTTACCCCCAGCGCAAGTATGTGAAGAACCCGGCCAAGTATGTGATGATTCCGTCGAATGCCCGCGGGCGGCATCCGGTGATAGAGGAACGCCTGGCGCGCCTGCGGGAATGGGCGGAGACGGCGGAAATCAACCGCATCGAGTGGGGCGACCGCAAACTGGGCATTGTGACCGCGGGGGCGGCTTACAACTATGTGCGGGAGGTGTTCCCCGGCGCCTCGGTTCTCAAACTGGGTATGGCCTGGCCGCTGCCGGAGCGCCTGATTCGGGAATTTGCCGCCCAGGTGGACGAACTCATCGTTGCGGAGGAACTCGACCCCTTCATCGAGAATTGGATTCGGGCGATGGGCATTCCGGTGCGGGGCAAGGAGATTTTCCCCATCACCGGCGAGTTTACCTTGGATGTGGTGCGGCAGGCCGTCGAGCGGGCGGGTTTGCTGCCGCCGAGCGGGCGTCAGCCTGCCCCGCCGTTGGCCGATTTGCCGCCCCGCCCTCCGGTGATGTGCGCCGGATGCGGGCATCGCGATGTGTTCTGGCTGCTGCGCAAACTCAAGGTGGTCATCAACTCCGACATTGGCTGCTATTCCCTTGCCGTGCTGCCGCCGCTGGATGCCACCGACACCATCGGCTGCATGGGTGCGAGCATTGGCGTGGCCAGTGGCATGGCGCGCGCCGGCCTGGGCAAGCACCGCGGGCGGCCGCGCAAAAACGTCGCCGTGATTGGCGACAGCACCTTCTTCCATAGCGGCCTCTCGGCGCTGGCCAGCGCGGTGTACAACCAGACGCCGGTTACGGTGGTGGTGCTCGACAACCGCAACACCGGCATGACCGGTCACCAGGGAAACCCGGCTTCGGGCGATACCCTGCAAGGTCGCCCCGGCAAGCGCATCGACATTGCCGCCGTGGCGCGGGCGATGGGCGTGGAGTACGTCGCCGAGGTGGAATCCCGCGACTGGGCGGCGCTGGAAAAGGCGCTGCGCGAGGCGCTCGATTTCCCCGGGCCGGCGGTGGTGGTCAGCCACGACATTTGTGTTTTCCGGGAAACCTACCAGCGCGAGCCGTACCGCATCATCGAAGATGCCTGCAACGGCTGCACCCTGTGTTTCCGCATTGGCTGCCCGGCCATTTTCAAGAGCAAGGTCATCGACATCGAAAGCGGGCGTCCCAAGGCGTGGATCGACCCGGCGCAATGCGTGGGCTGCGGCCAGTGCTACGATGTTTGCGCCCGCCAGGCCATCGAGCCGGGCGCGCCGATTGAGTTCAAGTTGTGAGGCATACCATGGCCGTAACCAACTTTCTCGTCACCGGCGTCGGCGGGCAGGGCACCCTGCTGGCCGCCGACATCATTGCCCAGGTGGGCCTGGCCCAGGGGCTGGAAGCCAAGAAATCCGAAGTCCACGGCATGGCGCAGCGGGGCGGGGTGGTGGTCAGCCACGTGCGCTGGGGCGAGCGGGTATATTCGCCGCTGGTCTCTGTGGGTGAGGTGGACTACCTGATTGCTCAGGAACTGGTGGAAGGCGGGCGCTTTTTGCACTATCTCAAGCCGGGAGGCTTGTTGCTGTTGAGCAACGAAAAACTGCCGCCCCCTTCGCTCACCCTGAGCAAGCAGGAATACCCGCCGGAACAGCAGATTTTGGAAGCCGCCCGCCAGGTCACCGACCGCATCGTGTTCATTCCTGCGCCGCGCCTGGCCGAGGAACTCGGCAACCGCCGGGTGGCCAACACCATCCTGCTGGGGGCGCTCTCGGCGCAAATTCCCGACGTGCCCCCCGAAACCTGGCTGGAGGTCATCGTCCGCCGTGTGCCCCAAAAGGCGGTAGAGGTCAACCGCCGAGCCTTTGAACTCGGACGCACCTACCATGACCAAGTAACGAAGTAACGGCGCGACGAGTCAACGATTTAACGAGGTTCCCATGTTCAACAAAGTTTTGATTGCCAACCGAGGCGAAATTGCCGTCCGCGTGATCCGCGCCTGCCGCGAACTGGGGTTGCAGACCGTGGCGGTGTATTCCGACGTCGACCGCAATGCGCTGCACGTCCGCTATGCTGACGAGGCCTATTACATCGGCCCGCCCCAGGCGCGCGATTCCTACCTGCGGATGGACAAGATTTTGGA
>JALSPT010000164.1 GCA_026985785.1 Anaerolineales bacterium | reverse complement strand
TCCACCGGGTAGCGTTTGGGGCGCACCATTTCATAGATCGCGGAGAGGTAGGGGCCGGCTTCCATCTCGATATCGGTGTAGCCCTCGCGGTAGAACACGCCCATGTAATCCTTGGTTTGCAGGAAGGTGCCTCGCACGGTGACGGCCTTCTGATTGTCCAATACGGTGCCGTACACCAGGTAAGGGCTGACATCGCGGGCCGCGAAGGCGTTGGGAAACAGGTACGTGTTGCGGGAATGTTCGTCGTGAACGACGTTGGGAATCATGACGTCGCCGATGGCGCCGTTGAGGGTGGCGGCTTTGCCCATAATATACACGCCGCGGATGCTGCCTGCCCGCTCGGCGACTTGCGACAGGATATGGTAGGCGGCCAGCCCCAAGGGGTAGTCGATGTTGAGGATGAAGGCGTCGCTGTGCGCCAAACGTTCCCAAGGCAGGTCGCTCAGGCGGGGGTCGACGAACTGCGGGCGCAGGCGGCGGATTTCGATGACCTGCGCTTCCAGGTCGAAACTGTGTTCCGAGGGGATGCGACGGATGCCCAACGATTCCTCGTGCGCCAGTTGCCCCTGCCGGGTGTGGCGGCCTTCTGTGGTGCCCTGATACTTCTTGAGGGCGTAATAGAGGAAGTTTTCCCGGCTGGAGGGCATTTTGCCGTCGTTGATGGCTTCCCATTCCTGGCGCAGCAGCGGGTCGGGCGACGAGGCGGCGAATTCGGCCAGGGTCTTTTCGTGGCGCAGCGCATAGCCCGAGAGCAAGTTGGGCAGGCTGTGGGGATTGCTGGAGACGAAGTACACTGGCCGTTCCAGCAGGGCGGGAGCGTGTTGTTCGATCCGTGCCCACCAGGCATACGTGGCGCGACGGTAAGCATTGAGGGAGCCGCTTAGCAACCGCACCAGGAAGCGTTGCTTGCGCTGCTGCACCAGCCGCAGATTGGGCAGGAAGTCGCGCCCCCAGATCTGCCGCAGCCGCCGGACGTCGTCCGCCGACATCCGCAGCAGCCGAGCCAGCGTCTCATCGCCGGGGTCGGTTTGCAGGGCTTCGGGCGGCGCTTCGGCCAGCAGGGTGTGCATTTTGTTCCACTCAATCTGGAACGCGGTGAGCATGGGGATGACGTCGTCGATATCCGACCGGCTGGCGATGTAGCAGGCGAGGGTTTCTTCCCCATCGTAGAAGCAGCGCCGCCGGCGGGCGCGCGCCGACACGACCTGCCAGGTTTCCACATCGCCCACGCCGTGGCGGCGGAAGACCTCGGCGCTTTGCCCCAGCAACAACCGCCGCGTGTGCACGATGCACGGCGGGAGGCGCAGCACGCTGTAGATGAAAGCATTGAGGTCGGGATGGGGGGCGCTGGCTTCGGGGTGGAGCAGCGATTGGGTGTGGATGTGCACCTCTTCCAAAGCGCGAATGGGCACCTCGTCCGTGCTGCGGAGGAGGGAATAGTACGTCCGCAGGTAAAGTGCGATTTCTTCCGAAGCCGTGCGCGGGACGGTGCGCTCCATCTCAAAACTCGCCGTAGGAGTCGTGGTCTTCGGTTTCGCGGAAAAGCAGGGCGCTCAGCAGCCCCTGGATGGTGCTCCAAACCGTCCACAAGAACGCCCAGATGACCAGGAAGGCCAGTAAGTACACGCCCGCGTAAGGGAGTGGCCCAGGTAATCGCCACACAATTGGGAGGGGGATCCAGCCGTGGGAGAGGTCCATTTGCACCACGGCGACGCCGCTTGCCAGAGATACCAGGAACAGCAGGACGTTCATCAATGCACTCCCTTTGTGACGGCGAGGAATCTTGTAGCGGGGAGGGCGTTCCAGGTCAAGGGGGGTGTAGGGCGTGATGCCCAACATGCGGTAAAGGAGAGCGTACAGCACGGAGTACAGGCCGTAGAACAGAAAGAAGTACGCGATGGCAACGATCAGGATCGCCCACGAGATGGGCAGGTTGCCGGGATGGACGGTCAATTCCGGAGGAATGGGCACCCATCCATGGGAAGCGTTGACTTGGAGGGTGAGTAAGGCGGCAAAGTAGGCCAGGATGGGCAGCAGGATGGCCATGAGGCACCCAATGCCGCCCCACGCTGCTGGGCCGCGGGTGCGATGGCGGAAGGATGGCATCTCAGGCCGGGTGCTGGGAGAATGGTAGGTGCCCATTTTGGCCTCCTGGGAAGCGTTTTACTTCGAAGGAGAGTGGGTAACTTCCTGCGCGGCGCGTTCGACGGCGCGCACGATCTTGTAGTAGCCGGTACAGCGGCAGAGGTTGCCGCTGAGGGCGTGGCGGATGGTGTCCCGGTCGGGCTGGGGGTGTTCTTCCAGCAGTTTGACCGTGGTCATCACGAAGCCCGGCGTGCAGTAGCCGCATTGCACTGCGCCCGCCTCCACGAAGGCTTGCTGGACGGGGTGCAGTTTTTCGCCCTG
>JALSPT010000163.1 GCA_026985785.1 Anaerolineales bacterium | reverse complement strand
GATGCCGAAGACATTCGGCAATGGCTGGAGGAGTTTGACGCCGCCTTGGGAACAGCAACCCGATCGAAATTCGAAAGTCTGTGGGAAGAAGTGCAAGCCGAGGCAAAGCAGGGGAGGTAATGGGCGTTTTCTCCCCAGAAAAACCCTTCCATGACATCCCTTTTAGAGAAACAGCGGGCAAAGGGCAGTACGACGGTGCTGTTTCCCAAGGCTACTTACGTCCCGAAAAGATAGGCTCATGAGCATGATGCGCAATCGCCTTTTTCTCCCTTTTGCCCTGCTGGGCGCGGTGTTGATTTGGTTCGTGGCCTGGCCGCTGCTGCGTACGATTACGGCTGTGACGCCAGCGGCGCTGTGGCACACGCTGGGAGAGCCAGAAGTAGCCCATGCCATCGGCCTGACCTTTGGCGCTTCGGCGGCAGCCACTTTGCTGGCGCTGGTACTCGGCGTGCCGCTGGCCTACCTGCTGGCGCGAGCCGCCTTCCCCGGCAAGGCGCTGGTCGAAGCCATCGTGGACATCCCCGTCGTGGTGCCCCACTCGGCAGCCGGTATTGCCTTGCTGATGGTTTTTGGCCGCCAGGCGGCGGTGGGCAAAGCCTTTGCCGCTCTCGGCATCCGTTTCGTTTCGGCCACGCCGGGCATCGTGATCGCGATGTTGTTCGTGGGGTTGTCGTTCCTGGTCAACGCCGCCCGTGACGGCTTCCGCAGCGTGGATCCCCGCCTGGAGCACGTCGCCCGCACCCTCGGCGCTTCGCCCTGGCAGGCCTTTTGGCAGGTCACCTTTCCCCTGGCCTGGCGCAGCATCCTCTCGGGCGTCATCATGATGTGGGCGCGCGGCCTGAGCGAATTCGGCGCGGTGGTCATCCTGGCCTATCACCCGATGGTCGCGCCGGTGCTGATCTTCGAGCGTTTCGAATCCTATGGGTTGGATTACGCCCGACCGGTAGCCACGCTGGTCATCCTGATTTCGCTGCTGGTGTTTCTCTTCCTTCGCTGGGTGGGGCGCGATGCAGAAGCCTGAAGGCGGCCATCTCCGCATCGAACACCTGCGCCTGCGGCTGGGGGCGTTTCAGGTGGCCGACCTCAGCCTGGAGGTCGAAGACGGCCAATATTTCGTCTTGCTGGGCCCCACCGGGGCAGGCAAAACCGTGCTGCTGGAAACCATCGCCGGCCTGCACCGCCCCGAGGGCGGCAGGCTGTGGCTGGATGGGGAGGACATCACCGCGCGCCCTCCTGAGCAGCGCGGCATCGGCTTCGTGTACCAGGATTACGTCCTTTTCCCCCACCGCACGGTGGCCGAGAACGTCGCTTTTGGGCTTGCGCTGCGGCAGGCCACGGCCTGGGAGCGGGCGCTGCCCTGGCTGGCCAGGCGCCGCTTGCGCCGCCTGGCGCGTGCCCAGGCCGTAACCGATGCCCTCGACCTGCTGCACATTGGTCATTTGGCCGACCGCCATCCGCGCCATCTCAGCGGCGGCGAGCGCCAGCGGGTGGCCTTGGCGCGGGCGCTGGTGGTGCAGCCACGGGTGTTGCTGCTGGACGAGCCGCTCAGCGCCCTCGACCCCCAGCGCCGCGAAGCCCTGCGGGGAGAACTGCGGCGCATCCACCGCGCCTTGAGCACCACCGTGTTGCACGTCACCCACGATTTCGAAGAAGCCGTCGCCCTGGCCGACCGCATCGCCGTAGTGCACGCCGGACGCATCGAGCAAGTGGGCACGCCGGAAGCAATCTTCCGCCGTCCGGCCACGCCGTTCGTCGCCGAATTCGTCGGGGTACGCAACCTGTTTGCCGCCCAGGCCAGCCCCGCCGGGAAAGGCATCACCCGCCTGGCTGTCGGCGGGCTGACGATCATCGCGGCGGGTCACGCAAAGGGTAAAGTGCACCTCGCCGTGCGCCCGGAAGACATCGTGCTCAGCCGCCATCCCCAGGAAAGCAGTTTGCGGAATGTGTTTCAGGGGCGAGTGACGGCCATCGAACCGCGCGGGGCGTTGGTATATGTCACCGTGGAGGTGCCACGCTCCGGCGAAAAACCGCTGCCCCTGGTCGCGGCCATTACCGCCCCCGCCCTGGAGACCCTTGCCTTACGCCCCAGTGACCCGGTGACCGCCGGTTTCAAAGCCTCGGCGGTGCACGTCTTTTGAGCAGATCTAAAACCAGCCGCTCGCTGCCCCCATCGCCCCTATTTCCACCCCGCAGCGTACCAACGGATGTACTCCTCGACATGGGCGCGCCAGTAATCCTCATCGTGGCGTCCGACGTTGAAATGCCATTCATGCGGATACGCTCCCGCGGTGAGCACCCCCTCGAACCAGCGCGCCGACGCCAAAATCTGCTGCTGATCGGCATCGCCGATATCCAAATAAATACGCGGCCACTGCCCCGCGGGAATCGCCGCCAACCAGCGGCGAATGTGGGGAACGTCCTCCCAAAACACCGGCGGGCTGTGCCCTCCCACGCTGCCGAACAACTGCCAGTGCGAAAGCCCTAAATGAATTGCCCAGGACGCCCCGCGCGAGAGCCCACCGATCGCTCGGTAACGACGCTCGTTGCGCACCCGAAACGTCGCTTCTACCCACGGCATCAGCACTTGCAGAAACGCCTCATCCCATCCCGTCTCGGCGGGTTGCTCCCACGTGCGCTCGCCGGGCATCACGATCACGAACGGCGGTGCCGCCCCCGAAGCAGCCAGGCGATCGGCGACCGCCGTAGCCCCCAACCGCACCCACTGGCGCTCGTCGAAGTTCTGCCCGTGAATCAGGTACAACACCGGGTAACGGCGCTCAGGTTGCTGGTCGTAACACGGCGGCAGGTACACCACCACCGGCATAGCGTAAGCAAGGTAGCGAGAGGTTAACCGATGGAAGACCAGCCGCCCCCCCCGCTGCCAGCAGGCCAAAGGGGTGGGCGTGGCCGTGGGCGAGGGCGTCGCCGTAGGGGAGGGAAGCGCGGTGGGAGCAGGTGTAGGCGTCCACGCCACTGTCGGCGGTACCCACGGCGTGGGCGTGGGCGGCAACGCCGGTGCAAGCGGGGAAGCACAACCCCCGAAAAGCAACATCCCCACCAACGGCAGGAACCCCCAAAGGAAAATGCGCCTCCGCCGTAGGGGGGATCGGTTTCGCTTCAGCGCACGCGCCGTTTCCATTCTTCCTTCAACTGGAGCACTTTGGGGCTCTCCCCCGAATCGAGTAACAGGAAATCGTAGATCAAGCGATTGAACTTGCTGGGCTCATCCAGCATGGGAAAATGGCCGGAGCCTTCGAAAATGATTTGGTGCATGTTGTCGGGCAAGCGCGCCAGGGTGGCTTCAGTGGGTAAGTGGATCAAGGGGTCGTTCTGTCCGTGGATGAGCAAACAGGGGGCTTCCATCTTGACCACCTCAGCGAGCAAATTCATCCCCCGCAACTCGCGCAGAGAGATGGTAATCGCCTGCGGATCGGTCTTGGGGGCTTCCTTACGGGCTGTTTCGGTCGAAAGGGTCGGCGTCAACAGCCAGGCAGCCAGTTTCTCCGGCGAGTCGGTACTCAAGCGAGGGTGAATGGCGTCCACCGTGCTGGGCATCGCCACCGCCGCCAGCCGGTCGACCACCAGTGGGTATTGCAGGCTGAACAAGAGCGCCACCACCGCCCCCAAGCCATGCCCCACAATGGCGACCTTGCCGATCCCCATTTCTTCCAAAAACGCCGCCAAAAGGTGAACCTGGGCCTCCAACGAGTAGTTGTCAGGGTGCTTATCGCTATCACCAAACCCCCACAAATCCAAAGCATAGGCGCGATAACGCTGCGAAGCGCTTTGCATGGCGGGCACCCAATAGCGCCACGACCCCACCCAACCGTGCAGGAAAAGCACCGGGCGACCACGCCCCAGCACTTCATAATGCACAATATGGTCACGAATAATAATGGCACTCATCGGGTTGTCCTCGCCCGCGCCGCGGTGAGCAGCGCCGCTTTTTTCATGCTACCGTCTGGTCTGCGCCAAGATCTCGGCCACCCGGGCCGTCAACTGGTCGGGGGCAAAAGGCTTGAGGATGTAATCGATAGCTCCGGCCTCCAAGCCCTCTTTCACTTCCGTTTCCTGTCCTTTGGCCGAGAGGAAAACGACCGGGATGTTTTTGGTTGCCTCATCGGCCTTGATCTGACGGCAGGCCTCGTAACCGGTCAAACGAGGCATCCGCACATCCATCAACACGATATCCGGCATCTCGCGACGCACGGCCTCCACCGCTTCGGCACCGTTGGCCGTGGGGATGACCTCGTGGCCTGCAAACTGAAGGGTAAAAGTGATCAAATCACGAATATCGGGTTCATCTTCCGCAATCACAATCTTCGCCATCTCAAGCCTCTCCTGCTGCTGAATGTTGCTCGTCTTCCTCGGTATAGACCGGCAGCGTGAAGGAGAACGTGCTCCCTTCGCCCGGCACGCCGCTGCTTTCGACCCAGATGCGCCCACCGTGCATCTCGACCAGCGTTTTGACAATCGCCAACCCCAAACCGGTGCCTGCCGAAGCCATCACGAGGGGATTTTCACCCCGATAAAACCGCTCGAACACCCGTTGCTGCTCCTCGGGGGAAATGCCGATCCCGGTATCGGACACATCAACCTGCACTTCACCATCCTTTGTCATCGCTGTCACACGCACCCGCCCCCCGTCGGGCGTGTAACGATAGGCGTTCTCGATCAGATTCTCCACAATTTGGCGTACCCGCTCATGGTCGCCGCGCACCAACGGCAGATCCTCAGGCACGGCCACCTCCACCACGATCTCCCGCCCGGCTTCCTCGGCCAAACGGCGTTGCTCGTTCACCACGTCCTCGAGCAATTCTTTCAGGTTCAGCGCCTCCATCACAAGCGCGATACGCCCGGCCTCGATGCGGGAGATATCCAACAAGTCACCCACCAGCAAATTGAGGCGCTCGGTGTTGCTCTGCACGGTCTTCAAAAACCGGCGCTGTTGGTCGGTGAGAGGCCCAGCCGCGCCCATCAAGAGGATATCCACATAGCCTTTGATGGCCGTCATCGGCGTCCGCAACTCATGGGATACGGTGGCCACGAATTCGGATTTCAACCGGTCAACCTCAATCTGGTGCGTAATATCCCGAAAAACTGAAACCGTCCCCAGAAACTCGCGGCGGAAGAACACCGGCGCCAGGTGTACCGACACGACCCGCCCATCATCCAATTCCAGTTGTTCGGCATACGTCGTCGGCTCGTTCCCTTCGGCCTCCACCTCCTCCGACCAGGTGTGGATGGTTTCCATCCATTGCCGACCCGCCGAGCCGAAAAAGCCCACAAAGTGCTCCAAAGGCTGGCCGACCACCTGATCGGCAGACAAGCCCAGCAAACGCTCTGCCGAAGGGTTGAACAGCGTGATCTTGCCCTTGGCGTCGGTCACCAACACGCCGTCGGCAATAGCATCGAGGATCGCTCGTGCCCGGCTGGCCTCGACTTCCTGCTGGCGGAGCAATTTACCCAACCGCTCCGCCTGCTCCCGAATCAGGCGGAAGAGTTCGGCGTTGTTGATGGCGACCGCCACCTGCTTGGCCGTCGCCTCGGCGAGGTCAAGGTGATAGTCCGTAAAATGATGAGGCTCCGGGTGAAAGAGCAACAAAGCGCCTAACGTTTCCTGCGCCACCACCAACGGCACGCCGAGCACGCTACGGTGCGCCGTGGGTAAACCGTGCGGCTTTTCGCTCCAGCGGGGATCCTGCCTCAGATCGGCGATCAAAACCGGCTGATTGTTCTGGATGACCCAGCCTGCCAGCGAATCTTTGGCCGAAATATCGGTGGGGCGTCCTCCCACCGGCGGCTGCTCGGTATAGCCCCGGCCTGCCCGGAAAAACAGCGTGCTTTCACCGGAGCGCGCCAGCAAGATACTGCTCTGCTCGGCGCTGAGAGCCTCGTTGAGCAGGTCAAGCGTGCGGTTGAGCACCTGGTCGAGATCCAGGCTGGCAGAAAGTTCGCCCATAATGCGCAACAGCGTTTGAGCACGATGATGCTCCCGCTGCAATTCCCGGGTTCGAGCATTGACCCGCGCTTCCAGTTCTTCGCTGAAACGGCGCGTGGTTTCATACAAATGGGCATTTTGTAACGCTACCGCCGCCTGCTTTGCTACCGTTTGAGCCAGGTCGATCTCCTCACTACCCACATCGCGCCCTGCAGGCACATGGAGAAACACCACGCCAAAGAAAGTTTCGCCCGCCGTCAAGGGCACGGCCACCACCTCATGCCCCTCCCGCGCGGCCAGGAAATCGAGCAAAGGCGCCATCAACGGCTCTTCGGCATAGTCCTCCGTGCGAAAGATGCCCAGCGTTTCCTTCAAATGGGCAAACAAGGGCGCTGCAGGCAGAACACGCGGCAGTCCCCCCGTCTCCGATACAGACGGCGCTTCTGCCACCAGGATGGGCTGCTCTTCTTGCCACAAAACCAGCGAGACCGGCACGGCTCCCAACGCCTCGTGCAGCCGCCGGGCAGTATAAGTAGCGATGTAGTGAGGGTCAAGCGAGGACGAAAGTTCGGCTGTCACCTCGTAAACCAAAGCCAACCGCCGACTGCGCCGGTCGAGTTCTTCCGAACGATGCAGGCTTTCTTCGTACAGACGGGCATTGGCCAAGGCCGCCGCTGCCTGGCTGGCAAACGTTTCTGCCGTTTCCACCCAATCGCGCGTGAAGAAGTGCGGCTCTTTCTTTTCCAGCGCAATCACGCCCAACACTTCGTCCTTGAAACGCAGCGGTACCCCAAGCCAGGAGCGATTGGGCACCACCTCCGGCGAAGGGAACCGGTTATCGGCATGGGTATCGTGAACGACCAAAGCCCGGCGGGCAGCCAACATATCCTGGAACAAACGGCTATCCTCGATCGCGATGGTAATGCCTACCAGTTCATCGGCATTGGGAAATCCGCGAGCGTCGCGCACTCGCAAGTTTTTACCTTCGCGCAGCCACAACGTGCCCCCATCGTAAGGCAACACCTGCGCCAGTTGCTCCAGCAGAGACGACTCGATTTCTTCCAGGGAAAGGCTACGCGCAACGATATCCGCCGATGCAGCCGCCAGGGCATGGAGTTGCGCGGCTCGGCGCTCAGCCGTCTGCAAAAGGCGGGCGTTTTCCAGGCTCAGGGCTGTTTGTCGAGCCAGCGAAACGATCAAATCCTGGTCTTCGCGCGTAAAAGCAGCCGTGGTGTTGAAATTGTCCAACACCACCACTCCCAACGCTTGTTTGCCACTGCCCAAGGGCACGATCATGGTGGAAACAGGAATGCGCTCTGCCGTAGCCTTCTGATAAGCAAGCAGACCTTCGGCATCCAGGGGATAAGCCGCGGCAAAGTCCAGTTCGCCAATGCGGCGCGGTTGCCCTTCGAACATCACCCGGGCGGGCAAACTATCGGCAGAGAGCGCCACTTTCAACATTTCATCCGGCGCAGCATAGCCCCCCGCGGCCTGCAAACGGAGCATCTCCTGCTCAGGGTCCCACAAAGCCACAAAGCCGGCATGGGCGTGTTGCTGCAGCACGCCCAAGGCGCTCTCCAGCAGAGTATTGAGAATTCTTCCGGGATCCAACACGCCCAACTGGCTGCTGAACGAAAGCAATAAATCGGCTACCCGTAGGCGGCGAGAGGTATTCGCCAGCAATTCCAGGTTTTGCAAAACAATGCCCACCTGCCGCCCAAGCAGTTCGAAGACCAGGGCATCTGCATGGGAGGAGGAAGCCATTGGGGCGCTGGAAGTGGCCAACACCAGATGGTGCACCGCGCCTCGCGGGCGCCCCCCTTCACCCTGTTGCTCAACGACGATGGGGAACGCCACAAAACTTTGGGCTTGCAGCCGTTGGAGGAGGGGAGAGCGTTCCCATGAGCGGTCGCGACCGATATCAGGCACAATGAGCACTTTCCCCTCTCGCAACACCTCGGTCAAAGGATTACGTTGCCCCAGCAACATATCCAAGCGGGAACCGGGTGGCAATTCCCCAAACACACGAAACAGCCGCACACCACCCTCTTCACCATCGCCCCGGAAAGGCGTTGGTTCAGCGATGAGCACGTAATTGAAGCCCAACCGCTCTACAAGTTGCCTACCCAACGCATTGAGCACTCCGCTACGGCTGGGCTGGCGATTGAGCACCGTGGTCACCTCCAGGCTCACCCGCAAACGCTCCGCCCGCTGCGCCAACGTGTAGCGGTCAATGGCCTGTTGCAGGTCCTTGCGCAGCCAGCGCGGCAAGTCACGCTGAACCTGACGGGTGACCTCTTCAGCCTCGCGGACACGATCTTCCAAGTAGCGCCGTTCTGCCCCCCATCCTTCCAACAAATGGCGCACTTCCAACAGCCAGGCGCCTTCTGCGCCCAGCAAACGCAACACCTCCAACGTCGCCTCGTCGGGGCGGCGTCCCTCCCGCGGCGCATCCAGATACACTACACCCAGCAACTCCCCCTCAGGCATGCGCAATGCCACCAGCAAAAGGTCTTCGGGGCGCCAGGTCGTTTCGTCAACATCCGCAGGCAAACTGGTGTTCGCCGCAGGTAAATGCAAGTTCGCCGGTAGCGGTGGCCGTTCTTCTGCCGGGATGAAATACACCTCTCCCTGCCCAAAGCGGTCTTCCAGCAAAAGGTTCAATGCATCCCATGGCAGCGGAGCGACTTCGGTGAACCCCCTCACAGCGACAGGGTTCAACCTGCCGCTGGCCACATCGTAGCGCGCCAAAAGCACCGCATCAAAACCCGCCGTATCGCTTATCAGGGCCACAAAGCGTTCAAAAATCTCATCTTCTTCGGCCAGGGGGTGTAGGGTTTGCAAAAAATCCTGTAAGCGCTGCAGGCCTCGCGCTTTGTGCTGCAACGCCCTATTGTGGTCAAAAAGGCGTCGCATTTCGCGGGCGTGGCCAATGGCTACCGCGATGTGTTGCGCCAACATGTGCGCAAAGCGGCGGCGGGTGTAATCGAAATGATTGGGCTGGTGGGCATGCAAGTGCAACACGCCCACTATTTCGTTTTGGTACAACAAGGGCAACACCAATGACGAACGCACACCTTCGTGGGGCGCCGTGTACGAAGAGGTACGGTAATCGCTCACGTCCACAGGCACACCCTGCGCAAGGGCGTGCTCATCCAACGGATGCAAGCGTGCTCTGCAGGGGCCACCCGCCTGGTGCAACACGTGCCATTTTCCCTCCTCGCTTGCCTCCAGCACCAGCGTATGCCCACAGTCAGCAGCGGTGAGCTCGACAACCTGGCGATGAGCGTAGCGCAGCAGTTCTTCAAGGGAAGACACAGCGGCCAGTTCGCGACTGAGGCGGGTCAGGGTGCTCAACTCCCGCACTTGCGAGCGCAACGTTTCGTCGCTCTGCGCCAACAACCGCTGCCGCTCGACCCCTACTGCCAGCTGCGCCGCGGCTGCCGCTATCAATTGCAAGTCGCTCCGGTCAAACTGTCCCGGGCGGTCGCTCCCCAACAAAATTTCCCCCACCTTTTCACCATGCGCCTGCATGGGCACAACCAGCGCCGCCCGCACATCAGGTAAAGTCTTCAAAATCGGACGGTAGGCTCGTGCCACACGGCGGTCATTCTGCACATCTCGGCTTAAGAAAGGCCGCCCTGTGCGGCTGACGGTAAGGAGGAAATCGGGAGCGTCGGCACGGATGACACCAACGGCGCGCGCCTGCTCCGGTGAAAGACCATACACCGAAGTCTCATGAGGCACAAGACCTTCTTCTTCCCACAGCAGTACCGCCCCATAGCGGGCGCCCACCAAACGCGCCATCTCCACCAGCGAGAACTTGAACAGTTCCTCCAAGGTAGCCTCAGAGGCCGCCAGGCTGGCAATGCGCCGCAGCGCCTCAGCGCGCTGGGCGCGCTGCCGGGCCTCTTCGAACAAAACCGCGTTTTCCAACAAGGGCACCACCTGCCCCACAATCAAACGCAACACTTCCAGGTCATCCGTATCGAAAGGTGCATCTTCCGGTTTGTTGGCGACCTGCAGAAAACCCAACGAACGCTGACCCGTGTTGAGAGGGTACAACACACTGTGGTGAATACCCGCTACTTTGCTCAGTTCGGCCAGCCCCAAAACCTGCCACCGCTCATCGGTGACCGCATCATCCGTTACCAACGGCTCACCCTGCAACAACAAAGCCTCCGCGCGCCCTCCCGACGGTATGCGGGTTCGATAAGCCTCTACAAAGCCCTCAGGCAGCCCCTTGAAAGGCCACTGCGCCTGCAACACATGGTGTACTTCGTCGTAGAAAAGAAATCCCATAACCTGGGCCGAGAGCAAAGCGCTGATATTGCGCATAATATGCGCCACAAGTTGACGCGCCTCTTTGACGCCTCCCACTGCCCGCGCCATCTCTGCCAGGTTGCGCAGTTCCTGCAATTGCCGAGAGGTCTCGCTGAAACGGCGAGCGTTATATACCGCCACGGCGATATCGACTGCCGCCAAAGCAAAGAAGTTCTGGTCCGCAACGGTATAAGCCCCCGGGGTAAAAGAAGCGATTTCCAATGTGCCAATGGGCTTTTCGTTTACCACCAACGGGACGCCCAGGTAAGCGCGAATGGGGTAGCGGCGGCGATTGATAGCAGCGGTCACCGGCGCTTCATGATCCAAATCCGCAACCAAAACTGGTTGCCGTTGCCGCAATACATAACCACTCAGACTCTCTTCGGGAGCATAGCGTTCTGTCGCCGGATGACGCAGCACTTTTCCCTCTTCTATCGCGTAGCGATACGGCACCAGACGCTCGTGGCGCTTGTCCCAGAGGGTGATTTCCATGACATCAAAAGGCAAAATCTCCGCCAGCATCTCTGCCACGGCCAACAGGGCTTCTTCGAAATCCAAATGGGTGGCAATTTTCTGCCCCAACACCACGAAACGGCGCACCATCTCGGCGACGGGGGAATTGCCCCCCCCTTCCTCCCCTGTGGCGCTCACAGACAACGGGCGCAATACAATCGCCATTGCCAATTCCCCCTTGTAAGGCACAGCATACGAGAGGGCTTCCAGCGCCCGGGCGGCCAAATTGAGACGCGCTTCCCCCGGCTGGCTGCACAATCGCATGAACTCGTCGTCGGGGCGTACACGGTGTAGCAGGAACTCCAAAGAAGGCCGATCCTCCGGGAGCAAATCGAGCCACTCCCGTACCACACGGTTGAGGTACACTACCCTGCCGCCCGAAGCCACAACGATGACCCCCGCGCTTTCCTCTTCCGGCGCCTGCAGCGGCTGGGCTGGCAAGGCAAGGGCGGCTTCTTTTCCACCTCCCATGCTGGCAAGCGCGGCCAGCGTTCGGGCCATCAACAGAAAACCGGCCCCAACGACCGCCAACACAATCCCTACTGCAACGACTTCGGTTCCCAGCATGGGCTCTCGTGACCTCGCGAGGGTGCTCAAGCAGCCGGCAGATCTTTACGCCGCGCTTCCGCTGCCAGTTCGGTGATCTCGCGAATATCCGCGAACTGATATTGCGAAGGCGATACAATGCCGATGGAAAGCGTCATCAAAGGCACCCGCCGTTGTTTGCCTTGTTCCTCTACTGTAATGTAACCTTGCTCGCGGTCGATGAAGTTGTAGTGGCTCTTGACCTCTTCGGCAAACCGCTCTTTGAGGCGGGCGCGAATAGGCGCTGCAGCCTCCTCGGTGGTAATGACGACAAAGTTCTCGTCTCCCGGATGGCCGATGAAATCCTCGGCCCCGCCCAATTCGTCCACCACTTCATTGAGCAACATGGCGGTAAAACGCAATACATCGTTGGCGGCCACAAAGCCATACACTTCCCGAAAGGCATCGTAATGGTTGATGCGAATATCCATCAACGCCCAGCCGTCGGTGCGTATGATGCGCCGCAGTTGCTCCTCGATCAGCCGCCCCGCCGGCAGGCCGGAGCGGGGGTCGGTCAGGCTCTCACGCTCCGCCCGCCGAATGGCATTTTGCACCCGCAACCGCAATTCTTCGATATCGAACGGCTTGGTGATGTAATCATCCGCGCCTAATTCCAACCCCTGCAGGCGGTCACTGCGCTCGTCTTTCTGCGTCAGGAAGATCACAGGGATGTGGCTGGTGCGGGTGCTGGTGCGCAAACGGCGGCAGACTTCATACCCATCGATGTCAGGGAGCATGATGTCCAGCACAATGAGGTGGGGCATACTGTGACGGGTTTTTTCCAACGCGTCGTAACCGCGAGGGGCAATTTCCACATCGTACCCCTGACTGGAAAAATAGATCTGTAACATATTGGCGATGTCCAGATCGTCTTCCACGACCAAGATGCGAGCCTTGCCCATAATCTACCTCCCTGCCCGCTGCGCCCGCCGCTTCCTGGCCAGGGCACGTACACGAGCAATGTGTTCGGGGGTTACCGCTTTTTCAAACGAGCGGAAACCACTCAAGCGAAAGCCATGCTTACCGGCAATGCGGGCGATCTCCTCTACCCGCGCGAGGGAAATTTCTTTGCCAACCGTGTAATCTTCAAAGCGTCCCTCCAAAGCCAGCGCCATCGTTTCGGCCATGCAGGCATAGGCCTTTCCTGGAGGGAAACCAAAGTCGAAATGGAAATTCACCGGCCCCGGCACCTGCACCATACCGCCATCGATGACGAGCACGTCCTGCCGCGCCGCTGCCACCTGCGCCGACACATCTCGCGGGCGAGCCACATCACAGACCACACTACCGGGCTGGAGATGCTCAGGCTCTACGACGGCATCCAGCGCGCTGGTTACCGTCAAGATCAACTGTGCCTTGCGTAGGTCACTCATCTCGGTACTGATTTTAAGGTCAGCCCGTCCACCGTCGGCAGCAATACGCTCCCGCACGGCCTCCAGCGCCTCGCTGCGGCGCCCAATTAAGTATACCTCACCTGCGCGCCGTGCAAGGAGCGTTGCAGCCACTCGCCCGATCGCACCTGTGGCCCCAACCACGGCAGCCACGGCATTGGACGGGTCGATCTCCATCAGGCGAGCGGCCTCCCAAACGGCTTCCACTGCGATGGCAACGGTGTAAGCGTCGCCCGTGGTGACCGGCACATCCAACGCCCGAGCGATGGTCAGGCCGCCATCACCAATTACCGAAGTAAACGCGCCCAATCCTAAAATTTTAGCGCCCAGCCGCTCGGCCAGCCGACCGGTCTGGATGATCTTGCGATACACCACCCTTTCGGGCAGTTCCAACATCCGGCGGGGCGTGTAAGGGCAGGCAACGAACCATCCCTTGATCTCTTTGCCCGTGGCCTCCGAAGTGATGCCGGTAATCTCCGAGATATACACGGGAGGGAAAAAGGTGGAAAAGAAGTCAATCTGCCGCTCGGTCAAAATGCGCCCCAAAAGAGGGAACTTGCGGCTCACGTCTCGCTTGGGGTCGATGGGGTGAATGATGAAAGCGAAAGTATCCACGGCACTACCAACTTTGAGAGGATGTTTCACCCGGGCGGGGATAGAGGCGCGGGTGACGATGGCCTCCTCGCAGATGGTGGTGGTCGCTTTCTTCGTACGAGACGTCTTTCATAATCACACGGCGCTCCGGCGTTGCCGCCAAAACCACGTCGGACTCAATCATCCGGGCAGGATAGATCACCAATCCAGAGCCTAAACGGCAATTGTGCCCCACACAGCCGCCCAGCACCGGGCGATTGGAATCCCGCAACACGCCATGCCCATCGCGCGCTTTGATAGGCGCCGAAATCAAGTTGAAATCGGTAAACGTGGTGCCCGCGCCAATGAACGTATTGCGCCCCACCACACACATCTGCAAGCAAGCGTTTTGGGCTACCATGCTGTTGTCCATGAAAGTGGTCATAAAGAGCGCCGCCCGGAAAGGCAAGAAAGCGCCATCCCCCACCACCGAAAGCAGCAACTGGCAGCCTTGAGAGACATTCACGTTATCACCAATGACGCAATTGTCGATCACCGCCCCGGCGCCGATGGTGACGTTGTCGCCGATGATGGTCGGGCCGTGAATGACCGCCGTGGGGTCGATCACCACATTGCGCCCTACTTGCACCAGCGGGGAAGAAGAAAGCACCTGTTTGCCTTCGTACATGGCCGTGGCCAGGATTTTGAGTTTGAAAAGGGGGTCGCGGTTGAGGCGCTCTTCGAAGCGCGCCCCGCGGGCAAACACGCCAAACACCACATCGGCGATGAAAATGTGTACCCAACTATCGATGGCAATCAAGGCCCGCAAAGGCACCTGAAAGACCAGATCGCCCTGTTCGGTGGCCATATAAGTGGGCACGTGATAGTAGCCAATCTCACGCGCCAGCAAATCGATCACCAGAGGTTCCGGCTCCTCATCCGTCACCGTGCCGTGGGGGTAATACCAGAGGTCGGCAAGGTAAATATCGCCCTGCGGCGTATAGGAGATGGAAAGCGGGAGAGCGTGCTCCCGAAAGGCCGGGTCGTTGGCAGAAAAAGCCGCGCGCACCGGTTTATTGCGGCGGCGGGCTTCCTCCAGAAAAGCGCGCAAATAGAATTCGTCGAAGAAGAGGTTGTCCCGATAAGCAATGACCTCTTCCCGAATAGGTGGCAGTTGCTGACCAGCGCGGATTTCGATTTCCCGGTCGACGTACGGCGTCAGCACGTCACGCTGCGCCAGCCAGAGCGGCTTGTTCTGGATCCGCAAGTCACGCGCAGGCTCGTTGAAGGGGGCAATATGCCGGTCGTCGTGGAGAATGATTTTAAGCATCGCGAGCACTCAATGCAACGGACGCCGGGGCACCCGTAAAAGAGGCTTCTTACCATCCAGGTGCACGGCAAACCAACGACCGCCGCTAAGCCAGTAGAGTATTTCCTGCAAGAAACCCTGCCAAAGCGCGCAACTGCCCGCCCACGTCGCCCCAAAGGGGCATGCGGCGAAACGCCACACGATTTCTGTTTCCTGCACATCCACCGTAACGGGTACAACAAACCACTGGCGGGCGAACGCTCCCAACCGTTCCAGGCCGCGCACCACCTTCCGCGGCCAGGGCAAAAAACGGAATGCCGCGCTTTGAAAGCCCGCCTGTTCCGCGAACAGGGGAACCAGGCGCCGCGCAAAAGCACGCCCTATCCGCACGCTTAGCCCTTTTCCCGCACGCTCGCCATAGTAACCGCACAGCGCCGCGACAGCCCCTTGCCAGGAAGGCAAACGCTCACCCAAAACGTCTTGCTCCGGCCCCAGAATCTCCTCTATTGCGGCCTGCCAGGCTGTTTGCACGGCCTCTGTGCCTACCATCTTGGGCGCCACCGCCATTATACTCGCCTTGTGCCCTCAGCACCGTGATCTTTCACTACAGGACGGCCATCCAGGAAAGCGTGCAGGGTATGCATAAAGGCCTGAGGCTGATCGAGCATGATAAAATGCCCAGCCTCACGAAAGCGCACGATCTGAGCATGGGGCACGCCCTGCTTAAGCGGTATCCACTGGCGTGGGCTAACGATCACGTCTTTATCGCCATACATTCCGAGGACGGGCTGGCGGATTTGGCGCAAAGAGGGGCGTAAATTCGTGCGGCGCAAAGAGGCAATGCTATGAAGGAAGGATTCCAGCGTGGTCTGAGAAAGGTCGCGATCCATCATTTCCGGCCAGCGGGGGTCCTTGGTCACAAACGGTGAGCTCAACCGAATACCCAGTTGAAGCAAAGGCATGAAACGGTACACCAGGAAAGCAATCGGGCGATAACCGGCCAACTTGAGTGCCAAAGCCAGGGAATTGCCGTCAATTGGCGACCCAATCACCGTGACACGGGTCACCCGATGGGGATATTGAATGGCCACGCTCAACGCCACCGTTCCGCCCATACTATGGCCGACCAAAGGCGCTTGAGCAATACCCAATTGTTCCATGAACTGGTCAACCAGGCTGACAAAATCGGCAACATCGTAGGACTCGCGCTTCTTACCCGACTCTCCAAACCCCCAAAAATCCAGGGCATAGGCGCGATAATATTGCCCCAGGTAGGCCATCGTCTCCTGCCACACCCCCCACGAGCCCAACCAACCGTGCAGCAAAATCACCGGTTGGCCGCGGCCAAACACTTCGTAATGAACAACGCCTTGATCCGTAGTAATTGATGACACAAACGCCTCACACAGTTTTCACAATCTTCCTCTCGGCCAGCGCCCCCACCCGCAGGTCAACCCTCGGGAGCACCGCCTGCCAGCCGATGAAAACAGGGCGAGGCTTTTCCACCTCGCCCCCTCTTGCCCCACGTATCTGGTTCCTTATGAAGGCGTGCTTGCGTTTGTCAACGTTACGAAGCGCCACCTTCGATCTCTTCCATAATACTCAACAACAACTCCAACAAAACCTTCTTCACCGACTCTTTGTCCGTTGCCACGCACGGCACCAGTTTTACTTGCGGATCGAGCCGCAAAGCAATCCGCATGTCTTCCAACTCCCAGGCATCTTCCAGATCTTGCTTGTTAGCAGCCACAACGTAGGGCGTTGGGGCATAAGCGCGGAAGGTTTCCAAAATACTGCGTGCTTCACGGAAGGTTTCGGGGCGCGTGCTATCTACCAACACGATAAAGCCCAGCATACCCTCTGAAAGAATTTCCCACATAAAATCAAAGCGCCTCTGCCCCGGCGTGCCGAAGAGGTAAAGCACAAGATCATCATCTACCGTGATGCGGCCAAAGTCCATCGCTACAGTCGTGGTGTCTTTGATCTTTTCCGCCTCACTACTGATCTTGCGCTCCGTGGAGACGACGTCGATCTCGCTGACAGTCTGGATAAAAGCCGTTTTGCCAGCGCTAAAGGGGCCCGTGACCACAATTTTTACTGTCTGCATGGCATAATTCCTCGGTCAAGATATAAAACAGGGAGTTAGAGACCCCGAATGCGGGAAATCAAACGATTGACCAGCGAGCGTTGCTCGTCTTTAGACTTGCCTTCCAGTGCAGTACGGATGGGCTTGGGTGGTGCCATCTCTTTTTGCGCCGGCCTCACCAGTTCCACCAGGCCAGCCTGAAGCAACCCGTACACAATCCGCCGGATCTCCAAGTCATTCATCTTGGTCGCCCGGGCAATCTGCCGGATCGTATTCTTAGGATGGATGTAAGACACCACCCGCCATTCTTCCACGCTCAAATTGAGGCTACGCAGGTTTGCTCCGGGGCGGTCAGTGAATTTCAGCGCCATATCCAGATTGGGAATCTCCTTTTGGAGTTGTTCCCACTCTCGCAGCTGGCGCGCACCCTCAATAATGAGGTTCTCCAAATTCACACGTACGAGGATGCGATCCGCCGGCGGGGGTGCTTGCGCATCAAAACGAAAAAGGCCCTCCGCCCACGCGAACAAACGGCGCACCACCTCAACGTATGCCGCTTGCAAACTACGCAAAATATCCTCTTGCGAGAGATATCCCGCATTGACCAACAATAGCCCCAACGCTTTGTCAGAAATATGGCCGCTTTTTGCCTTAATCGCCTTGTATTGCCCTGCCGTTAGTTTCTTTTCCCGATACAACACCGAGGCCAAATCATTGGGCTGGTGGCTCAAGCCAGCATACGCCAGTTTGCCCTCTCTGAAGTAGATATTGGCCTCCGATTCGGGTCCCCGAATATGCAACACCCCCGTCTTTCGGGCCAAGTTGATGAGGTTAAGCAACTGCGTGATCGAGAAATCACGCAAATTCCCTTTGAGCGCCATGGCGGCTCCCTGTGGATAATGATGATGCTGAAACGTCGCGCCCTGTCAAAACGCAAAAGAATTATACTTGTACTCACCTATAGCGTCAAACGCGAGGGCAAACTGGGGTGCACTCAAATGTTGTAGATAAGGCTATCGTATGGCCAGATCTCTCCCCACCCCCTGGCGGAGGCTGTCCTTCGTGAGGACAGCCTCCGCCTTCCCCCCTCCCCTCCCTTGCTGAAGGGAGGGGAGGGGGAGGCCGCCGTAGGCGGCGGGGGAGGAGTGAGATCCTGAAAAGTGCTTCTACGACATTTGCTTGCACCCGGCAAACTGGGTCTGCAGCGCGTCTCTCTCAACACCGTGAAACGCCCCCGTGGCACCTTTCTGAGCGCCCACCACCATCTCTTGCCCTCTGGTACAATTCCTACGCACTTTGACTGTCCAGGTCACGCCATGACAACTCCTCATCTGCTGGCCAACCGCTACGAACTTCAACGCCTGCTGGGGCGCGGGGGGATGGCATACGTCTATTACGCCTACGACACCGCACTTCACCGCGCGGTGGCTCTCAAAATCCTCCGCCCAGAATACGCTCGCGACGCCCCTCTGCGCGAACGGTTCCAACACGAAGCCACCCTTGCTGCTCGTTTCAACCATCCAAACATCGTCACGGTTTACGATTTTGGGTACGACGAAGAACGTCTCTTCATCGTAATGGAGTATGTCCCTGGCCAAACCTTACGGCAGATCATCGACGCCCAGGCCCCCCTCCCCCCCGACGAAGCCATCCACCTGCTGATCCAGGCATGCGCAGGCATAGGCTATGTGCATCGCCTCGGCCTGGTACACTGCGACGTCAAGCCACAAAACATGCTGGTCACCGCCGATGGGCATCTCAAAGTAACCGATTTCGGCATCGCACGGGCAATTGCAGCGCCTACCGACGAAGACACCTCCTCACATCCCAGATGGGGCTCACCGCAATACTTCTCCCCCGAACAGGCCGCCGGACGCCCTCCCATACCTGCCTCGGACGTCTACTCGCTGGGCGTCATACTCTACGAACTTCTGACCCGCCATCTGCCCTTCCTCTCCGACGACCCGGAAGAACTCGCCCGCATGCATCGGGAAGCACCACCTATTCCACCCAGCACCTACGCGCCCGACCTACCGGAGCCGCTGGAAAAGGTCATTCTGAAAACCCTCGCCAAAGAACCGGCAGCCCGCTACCGCACTGCCGACCAGTTGGGACGTGTGTTGCTCCATCTCACGGCACCTTCCCATACCTCACAACCTCGCCCAGCGAAACCACCAGAGCGCTCCCAACCCATCCCCACCATCTCCCCCCCACCATCTTCCCCAACAGACGAGGAAGGCCTCGACTGGCTGACCGTGGCGCTTGCTTTCCTCGCGCTGATAGCCGTAGGCGGCCTGGTGCCTTTATGGGCATGGGTGTACCTCCTGTACCATTGACCCGCCCGTGGGCGTTTTTTTTTGCCTTTCTCCGTGCTATAATTCCCGCCATGCCTGCTCTAATTGCACCCTCGATTCTCTCTGCCGACCTCACTCGCCTGGGCCAACAAATCCAAGCCGCCGTGGACGCGGGCGGAGATTGGGTTCACATTGACGTGATGGACGGTCACTTCGTGCCCAATCTCACCTTAGGCACCGCCATTGTAGCCGCCGCCCGTGCCGCGACCGACCATTTCCTGGACGTCCACTTGATGGTAAACCATCCAGAGCCCCTGTTGAAGGCGTTTGCCCGCGCCGGTGCCAACCTGATCAGCGTACATGTCGAGGCCACACCCCACATCCATCGCGCCCTGCAACAGATTCACGCGTTGGGCTGCCAGGCCGGGGTAGCGCTCAACCCCGGCACGCCTGCAGAGGCCGTCTTCCCGGTGCTCCACCTGGCCGACGTCGTGCTGGTGATGTCGGTCAACCCGGGCTTTGCCGGGCAAGCCTTTCTGCCGGAAGTGCTCCCCAAAGTCAAACGCCTGCGCGAACGGCTGAACACCGTCAACCCTCAGGCGCGCCTGGAGATCGACGGCGGCATCAACGCCCAAACCCTACCCGCCGCGCAGGAAGCGGGAGCCGATGTGTTCGTCGCTGCCAGCGCGATCTTCCGTCACCCCCAAGGCATCGCCTACGGCATCCGCGCCTTGCGCCAAGCATCTCATGGCGGTTAAAAGCGAAAAAACACGGCCATGCCGTGTTTTCGCCGACAGTCTTCTGTCGAAACGGGTTACTTCGTCTTGACCATGGTGCGCAGGCAGCGTGTGCACACGGTCTTGCGCACCTTGCGCCCGTTTTCCCACACAGTAACCTTGTGGAGATTGGGGCGAAAAGCACGCGGCGTGGACTTCTTCGACCAAGGGCGATTGCGCCCAAAGGTTGTCGTTTTGCCACAAATTTCACACTTCGCCATGATACCCATCCTTTTCGCCAGGATAACGCGCCAACACACCGTGTCCCTCGCACGGCGCGGGCAATCTTACCACAAACCGCGTCCACGAGCAACATTTTGGGTTAAACTGGGTGCAAGCAAATGTCGTAGAAGCACTTTTCAGGATCTCACCCCTCCCCCGCCGCCTACGGCGGCCTCCCCCTCCCCTCCCTTACTGAAGGGAGGGGAGGGGGAAGGCGGAGGCTGTCCTCACGAAGGACAGCCTCCGCCAGGGGGTGGGGAGAGATCTAGCCATACGATAGCCTTATCTACAACATTTGAGTGCACCCGGTTAAACTGATGTGCGCCCTTACGGCGAAAATCTCCTCTAACGCACTACATCGTTGTAGCCAGCGCGCTTGCTTTTCCCCTTCCTGAGAAATCATCCCAGCGAGGTTCCCCATGAGCAACGACAAAACGCCCTTAGGTACCATCCATATTTCCCCCCGAGTGATTGCTGCCATCGCTCACCAGGCCGTCCTCAAATCCTACGGCGTGGTGGGGCTGGCCCCCAAGAACATGGTTAGCGGCATTGCCCACGCCCTGGCCAAAGACCCTACCGAGGGCATCGCCGTGCGCTACGATGACGAAGGCATCGAAATCGACCTCTACATCATCGTGGAATACGGCACACGCATCACGGCGGTAGCCAACAGCGCTGCCAACTTGGTGCGCTATCACGTCGAAAAAACCGTCGGCCTGCCGGTCAAAGCCGTGAACGTCCACGTGCGCGGGTTGCGGGTGAGCAATGGCGAAAAAGAAGACAAGCAGAAAAAAGCCAAAAGCAGCAAGAAAGAAACCTCGAAAAAGTAGGAGACCTTCATGGCCGTGACCATCACCCCCAACGAAACCCGACGCCGCGCCATCCGCCGCAAACCCATCGACGGCCAAGCGCTCAAACGCCTGGTCGAAGCCGCGCTAACCTGGCTGCGCACCAACCAGGAGGTCGTCAACGCCCTCAACGTCTTCCCCGTGCCCGATGGCGATACCGGCACCAACATGACCCTCACCATGCAGGCCGCCTGGGAGGAGATTGCCCATTCCCCAGAAGAGCACTTCGGCCAAATGAGCCAGGCCGTGGCGCACGGTGCGCTGATGGGGGCGCGGGGCAACTCCGGCGTGATCCTCTCCCAACTCTGGCGCGGCTTTGCCAAAGCGGTGAAACCCCACGCCGTCCTGACCGCGGACGTGCTGGTTGCCGGGCTTCGAGCAGCGCGCGACACGGCCTACAAAGGGGTGGTACGTCCGGTAGAAGGCACCATCCTCACCGTGGCCAAAGACATCGCCGCCGCAGCCGAAGAAGCCCTGAAAACAAGCGACGACCCGATCGCCTTGCTCGAGGCCGTGGTATTGGCCGCCGACGCCTCGGTGGAGCGCACGCCCGACCTGCTGCCCGTGCTCAAAGAGGCCGGCGTGGTCGATTCGGGAGGCAAGGGGCTCTTCTTCATCCTGGAAGGCATGTTGCGCCACGTCGACGGTCTGCCGCTGGACCAGGCACTCACCACCGTCAAACCGCTGGCCGCTTTGGATCTGGAACACGCCCACGAAGCCGTCGAGCCAGGGCAAGACTACGAAGTCGTATTGGATTTTCGCCCCCACCAACCCCTCGACCTGCCCAAGTTTTACAACACGCTGGAAGCGATGGGCACCTCCATCCAGGTAGGTGAAGGCGACGGCATGTACCGCCTGCACATTCACGTTCCCACCGAAAACCGCTACAAGCCGATCGACTACGCAATGTCCCTGGGCACGGTGACACGAGTGCAAATCGAAAACCTGATTGCCCAGATGGAAGCGCAGGAAGAAGGGCCAGAAGGCACCCGCTACGAACTGGCCAATGTCGAACCGGGGCAGATCGCCGCGGTGGTGGTAGCGCCGGGGCCGGGCATTGCCCGCGTGTTTGCCAGCCTGGGGGCGGCGGCCATCGTCGAAGGCGGACAGACGATGAACCCCAGCACCCAGGATATCCTGCGCGCCTTCGAAAACCTACCGACCGACAAAATCGTGATTTTGCCCAACAACAAGAACGTCATCCTGGCGGCTCAACAGGCCAAAGAGGTCACGGTCAAGCAAGTGGCGGTCATCCCCAGCCGCACCGTGCCCCAAGGCTTGGGCGCCATGTTGGCTTTCGACCCAGACGGCGAACTGGAAGCCGTGGCCGAGGCCATGCAAGAAAGTATGCGAGACGTCCTCAGCGGCGAGATCACCATCGCCACCCGCACGGTAGAACTCGACGGCGTGGCCGTCAACGAGGGGGAATACATCGCCCTGCTGGACGGCAAACTGGTGCTGGCCGCCAGCAGCCTCGACGAAGCCGTGCTCAGCCTACTCAAGCAAGCCGAGGCCGAAAACCGCGAACTGCTCACCATGTTCTACGGCGACGGCCTCTCCAAGAGCGAAGCCCATCGCCTGGCCGACGTCATCCGCGAAACCTACCCCGACCTGGAAATCGAGGTGTGGTTTGGTGGCCAGCCCCACTACCCCCTCATCCTCTCGCTGGAGTAAACCCATGCGCGGCGTGGGCATCATCACCGACGCATCGGCGCACTTCCTCACGCCCCGTTTTACCGGTAGCGAACGGGTACACATTCTGCCCCTTCCCATCCTGTGGGAGGGGCAGCACTACCTTCCCCCCAGC
This sequence comes from Anaerolineales bacterium, assembly GCA_026985785.1. Classification (GTDB taxonomy): domain Bacteria; phylum Chloroflexota; class Anaerolineae; order Anaerolineales; family DRMV01; genus DRMV01. The sequence continues at coordinate 12,435 of JALSPT010000163.1, read as the reverse complement.
GCCCGTCTGACCGCCGCCCTACCTCCCAGCCTTCTCCATCAGCCCCCCCCTCGCCTGCAACTCCCCTCCCCCACCGAAATCGCCCGTCAGATCAAAGCCTTGTTGAACAAGTACGATAGCCTGCTCTTCCTTCCAATGGGCAGCAGCCTCACCGACCTCTTCCAACGCGCCGCCGAAGCCGTCAACACCCTCAGCAAGCATCGTCCCGTCTATCTCGTCGACACCCACACGTTGGACCTCGGTTTGGGGTGGCTCGTTCAGGAAGCCGCTGCCCTGGCTGCCCAAGACGCCGACATCTTCACCATCCTCAGCCACATCCGCGGGATGGTACAACGCCTGTACGCCGCCTTCTGCCTCCGCTCCCTCACCTACCTTCACCACAGTGGCTTCCTGGAACCCGCGCAGGCCATCATCGGCGAAATGCTGGAAATGTACCCCTTCTTCGTTCTGGAAACCGGTCGTCTGGTCCCTCTTCAAAAAGCCCGCTCCTCCCGCCACGTGCTGGACATCATGGAAGAATTCACTTTGGAATTCACCAATCTCCAACGCATCGGCATCACCCACCACACCACCCATTTCCACCGCGCCGCCTACAATCTACACACCCGTCTGACCGACAAAATAGCCGTCCCCGTTCACGTCAGCGAAATCAACACCGTCAGCGCCGTTCTCTTGGGCCCAAAAACGCTGGGCATCCATATTTTGACCGAGTGATCCATGGAAAACACCATGCAAAAAATGCTTCGCCTCTGGTCGCGCGCCGAGGCCCTCGTCTATGTTGGCATTGGGTTTACCCTTCTCCTGGCAGCCATGGGGGCTCTGGTGCAAATTTGGTGGCAATACTTCGCGCCCTGGCTGCTCCATCCAACCCACGCCGCTTTCGACCCTTTGAGCATTCTCGACCAGTTATTGGTCGTCTCCATGCTGGGTGAAATCCTGCAAATGGTCAAGATCTCCCTCACCCAGCGGCGCATGTTCAGCGAACCGTTCCTGGTGGTTGGATTGATCTCGGTAGTGCGGCGGATCATCATCATTACCGCCGAAAGCAACCGTTTCCTCGAGCAACACGAAACGCGTTTTACCCTTTTCATGGCCGAGTTGGTGGTGCTGGGCCTGCTACTGGTCGTGCTCGTTTTCGGCATCCACAAGTTGCGGCGCCAGCGCCTGGAAGAAGCGCGCCGCCTGCGCGCCGAGCGACGCGAGCACCCCGATACCCCCAACCTGCAAGACGTGCTCTCCGGCCAGGGATGAAGCCCGGCGATTTTCGCTATTGCCCTTTGTGTGGCGCACCGTTGCAGCCGTTCCACGACGGCGAGCGTCTGCGCAAGCGTTGCCCGCGCTGCGGGTGGATCCATTACCGCAACCCCACCGTCGGCGTCGCGGTGGCGCTGATTCAAAACGGCACCATTCTGTTAGGTCAACGGCGCGAGGGTGGATGGTGTATCCCCTGCGGCCACGTGGAATGGGACGAAACCGTCGAAGAAGCAGCCCGGCGAGAGTTTCTCGAAGAAACCGGCCTCCAGGTCACCCTCTCGGAGGTGCTGGCGGTGCAATCCAACTTTCACGACCCTGCTCATCACACGGTGGGCATCTGGTATCGTGGTAAAGCCACAGGGGGAGACTTGCGGCCCGGCGGCGACCTGGTAGAAGTGCGCTTTTTCCCTTTTCACGCCCCGCCGCCCCTCAAATTCTCTACCGACACCCACGTCATCCGACTTTTGCAAAGCCTGCTTCACGAGCAGCGGTGAGCCCCTCCATTGCCGCCCTATTCCATGTGCATCACAAAACTCAAGCCGACAATTACTACCATCAACACATCCACCACCAGCACCACCACACCCAACGTCCAGTTCATCCACAAAGCAACACCCAGTGTAAGCGGCACCATCACCGCAAAGAAATGTATGATGCGAGTGGCTACGATCCCGCTGCGGGCCGCGCCCTCACCACGCCGCCAAAGTGCCAGTCCCCCCACCAGCAACGCCAGCACCAGCACGATGGCAACCCACATCACCACCTCGCCCCGCATACCCTTCAGCGGCAGCACATATATCCCGCACATACTCTGCCGCTCCGGCATGGGATACCCACCAAAGACGTACACGCTCACAAAGACAAAATGGCGTAGTTCGCGATTTTCGGGGCCTACTTGCCGGACCCAAATCCAACGCTCCCCCGGCTGCAACTTGTGGTATGTCGTCTCCAATTCCCACGCCAGCGGCACGCTGACCCACGACTTGACGCCGACCGTTGCCGGGTGATCGGTGGTGTTTTTGATTTTGGCGCTGACCGTGGCAACCTCGTCCCAAACCATGAAATGGGGGCAATGCAAAGCCGTCAAATGGTTGTTGGTCATGTGGGGAAAACCATAATACACCGCCTCGGTATTGGCCCACACCATCATACCGGCCAACACCACGCTCAACACCACGCTGAGCACCAAAAGGGCCACACCGGCTTTGCGTTTCATGCGGGCAGTCATCTTTGTCGCCTCCAAAGTCACGTTCAAGGATTTCGGCCTCCGACGCACAGCAGCAACCGGCTGCTACCCATCCATAAGCATACCACCAGGGGCATTTTTACGCAATTCACGATTTTATCACCCAAAAGAGGACAAACACCAAGACCGCAGGGGAAAAGGCTGCAACCGGACACGTTGTGGTATACTCGCGACCGACCAGTCGGTCACAAAAAGCCCTTCGGCTGCCCTACCCCACCCCTTAAGGTAAAACCATGCCTGTTTCTCCCGCTACGACCCGCCAACGCATCCTTGACGCGGCCATCCGCGTTTTTGCCCGCAAAGGCTATCACGATGCCCGCATGGACGACATCGTCGCCGAGGCTCAGGTCTCCAAAGGCGGCGTGTACTTTCACTTCCCCGGCAAGGAGCGGCTTTTCCTGGCCATCATCGAGCATTTCGCCGGGCTGCTGGAGGAGCGGCTCACCCAGGCCATCGCGGCTGAGCAGGGCGGCGTGCAGCGCGTCACCGCGGCGTTGGAAGCCGGGCTGCATACCTTTGCCGAGTATCGCGCCCTGGCGAAGATTTTCCTCGTCCAGGCGGTGGGGTTGGGCGAGCGCTTCGAGCACCAGCGCCTGGCTCTCAACGACCGCTTCGCTGCCCTCATCCGCACTTACCTCGATCAGGCCGTGACGGAGGGCGACATCCCGCCGATGGATACCGAAGTGACCGCTTACGCCTGGGTGGGCGCCATTTACGAACTGGTCGCCCGCTGGCTGCTCACCGACCAGCCGCCGCTGGAGCGCCTGCTGCCCGGCCTGCGGGCCGTGTTGCTGCGCTCCATCGGGCTGAACGAGCCATCCGAAGGAGGCCGCGACCATGCCCTTTGACCTGCTTCGCCGCGCCCACGGCAGACCGCGTTTTGCCTGGCTGCGCGAGCGCACGGCCTGGGTGGGGTTGGGGCTGCGAACCGCTGCCGTCGCCGAAGGAGAAGATCGCTTCCAACGGCTCCGCTGGGCGGCCCGCGACCTCGCCGCACGGCAGGGCACAGCCGGGCCATTCTTCGTGGGATTTGGCTTTACCGCCAAAGACCACCACCCTCGCCCCTGGTGGGAAAATTTCCCCGCAGCATTGGCCGCCCTGCCGGAGGAAGTGCACGGCCCGCTCGCGCTGCCACTGCCATCTCTGCCAACAGTCACCCTTTTGGGCACACCGTCCCTCCCCCCCCTGCTCGCCAGCCCTTCTCGCCTCCAGTGGGAGCACACCGTCTCACAGGCACTGGCAGCCATCGCAGCAGGCGAGTTCCACAAAGTGGTGCTGGCGCGGGCCGAGGTGTTGCGCTTCGAGGCGCCGCTCGATCCCGTTACCGTGCTGGAGGCGCTTCATCGTCGCCACCCGACGGCATTTTGTTTCCTGTTCGAGCCGCAGCCCGGCGTGGCCTTCGTCGGCGCAACGCCGGAGCGCCTGGCCCGAGTGACGCCGACGGGTCAGGTGGAGACTGCCGCGCTGGCAGGCACGGCGCGGCGCGGCGGCTCGCCCGAGGAAGACACCGCTCTGGGCAAAGCCCTGCTGCACAGCGAGAAAGACCGTCGGGAGCACGCCTGGGTGGTCGAAGCCATCCGAGAGGCGCTGACGCCGCTTGCCGAGCGCCTGGAAATCCCCGCCATGCCGCGGCTGCGCCGCCTGCCGGGATTGCAGCATCTGGAAACACCGATTTGGGGAGAATTGCGCCCCGCGGTCGGCCTGCTGGACGTGGCCGCCGCGCTGCATCCCACCCCGGCCCTGGGCGGCGTGCCGCGCGAGGCTGCCCTGCGCTTCATCGCCCGCCACGAACCGCACCCCCGCGGCTGGTATGCCGCTCCCGTGGGCATCGCTTTCCCGGATGGCACCGGCGAACTGGCTGTAGCCATTCGGTCGGCTCTGTTGCTGGGCGACCAGGCCGTGGTTTTCGCCGGGGCGGGTATCGTGGCCGGCTCCGACCCTGCCCGCGAGTGGGATGAAACGGCACTCAAGATGACCACCATGGGCGAAGCGCTGGCTGAGGCGGAACGGTTAACGGTGGGCCGTCAGCCGTCTCACCTCGCACCGGGAACCCCGCACCTGACACCGGAACACACCGCATGAACCCCGCCACCCTTTTCGCCACGCTGTTCGTTGACGAACTCACCCGCCTGCCGCTGAGCGGCGTGGTGCTCTGCCCCGGTTCGCGCAGCACGCCCCTGGCCGTGGCCTTCAGCCGCCAGGAGCGGTTGCCTGTCTATGTGCACCTGGACGAGCGCAGCGCGGCCTTTTTCGCCCTGGGGCTGGCCCTGGAAAGCGGGCGCCCCGCGGCGGTGTTGACCACCTCGGGCACAGCCACAGCCAACCTGCACCCGGCCGTATTGGAAGCCGACCGCGCCGGCGTGCCCCTGTTGCTGCTCACCGCTGACCGCCCCCACGAACTGCGCGATAGCGGTGCCAACCAGACCGCCGACCAGGTGAAACTCTACGGCAGCGCGGTACGCTGGTTTGTGGACCTGCCCTTGCCGGAAGACGCCCCTGCCCCACGCACCCTGCGTTACCTGCGGGCCGTAGCCGATCGGGCTGTGGCTGCGGCCCTGGGGCTGCACGGCAAGCCCGGCCCGGTACACCTCAACTTCCCCTTCCGCAAGCCCCTGGAGCCCCAGCCCGACGACGCCCAGGACCTGGCCGCCCTGGCCGCCCGCGCGCCGCTGGGCGCCTCGGGCCGCCACGACGGGGCCCCGCTCACGCGCCTTACCGTGGCCCCCAGGGTGCCGCCTGCCGCCGAGGTAGAGGCCCTGGCGCGGAAAATCCGTGCTTACCGTTGGGGGCTCATCGTGGCCGGGCCTCAGGCCGCTCCCGACGGTGAAACCGCCGCCTTGCTGGGCCAACTGGCCGCCGTCGCGGGCTACCCCCTGTTGGCCGATGCCCTCTCCGGCGTGCGGTTCGTGGATCTCTCCCCTCCCTCCAACCCCCTCCCCTCCCTTGATAAGGGAGGGGAGGGGGTGCCCGCCGCAGGCGGGCGGGGGTGGGGAGAGATCCTCGCCACCTACCCTCACTTCCTCGCCGCCGGGCTGCCGGCTACCGACCCGCCGCGGTTTGTGTTGCGCCTGGGCGCCCCGCCCACCAGCAACGCCCTGCTGGACTACCTGGAACGGCTGCCGCCGAACGCCGAGGTGGTCGTCCTCACGCCTTTCCCCGCCTGGCCTGATCCCGGCTATCGCCTCACCCACTGGCTGGTGGCCGACCCGCAAGCCACCCTGAGCGCCCTTTTGGAGGCCCTGGCAGGGCGTCCCCCCCGCCCCAACGAAGCATGGCTGGGCGCATGGCACCAAGCCGAGCAGCGTGCCCGCCGCCTGCTAGCCAAGGCGCCCCTCACCGAAGGCCCGCTGCTGGCCGCCGTGGTGAAGGCCCTGCCGCCTGAGGCCCGCCTCTTCGTGGGCAACAGCCTGCCGGTGCGCCACCTGGACGAATACGCCTTGCCCACGGCCAAACCGCTGCGCGTCTTCGCCAACCGGGGCGTGAGCGGCATTGACGGCGTGGTCTCGACGGCCGCCGGGGTGGCCGCGGCCAGCAGCAGGCCCACCGTGCTTGTGCTGGGTGACCTCTCCCTGCTCCACGACCTGGGCGGCTTGCTGGCGGTCTCCCGCTTCGGCCTGCGAAACTTCCACATTGTCGTGCTCAACAACGACGGCGGCGGCATCTTCGCCCGGCTGCCCATCGCCCAGCACGAACCGCCTTACACGGCCCTTTTCCGCACCCCCCATGGTCTGACCTTCGCCCCGGCCGCCGAGATGTACGGCCTGCGCTATCGGCGGGTCGCGCCGCAAGCATTGTCGCCCACCCTGCAAGCCGTTCTGGCACAGGAATTTCCCCATCTCATCGAGGTCCCCACCGACGCCCAGGCCCACGAAGCCGCCCGGCGCGAGGCGATTGGCCGTCTGCAATCCCTGACATCTGAGATGTGAACGCCCTCAACCGGAGGAAAACCCATGCCCGCAACCTGGAACCACATCCGCAAAGCCGCCGACTGGCAACAGGTCAAAGACTACCGCGACATCACCTACTACAAGGCCCAAGGCGTGGCCCGCATCGCCTTCAACCGTCCCGAAGTGCGCAACGCCTTTCGGCCGGAGACCATCGACGAAATGCTCGACGCCTTTCGCGACGCCTGGCTGGATACCGGCATCGGCACGATTTTGCTCACCGGCGAAGGCCCCTCGCCCAAGGATAGCGGCTGGGCCTTTTGTGCCGGGGGCGACCAGCGGGTGCGCGGCAAGGGCGGCTACGTGGGCGGCTATGAACTGCCCCGGCTGCACGTGCTGGAATTGCAGCGCCTGATCCGCTTCATGCCCAAAGTGGTCATCGCCGTGGTGCCCGGCTGGGCCGTGGGCGGCGGCCACAGCCTGCATGTGGTCTGTGATCTGACCATCGCCAGCAAGGAACACGCCCGCTTTCAACAGGCCGACGCCCGGGTCGCCAGTTTCGACGCCGGCTATGGCTCGGCCTACCTGGCCCGCCACATTGGCCAAAAGCGCGCCCGCGAAGTCTTCTTCCTCGAAAAAGTGTACACCGCCGAAGAGGCCTACCAGATGGGCATGGTCAACGCCGTGGTGCCCCATGCCGAACTCGAAGAGGTCGCCTTTGCATGGGCCCAGACCATCAACCGCAAGAGCCCGATGAGCATCCGCTTTCTCAAATACGCCTTCAACCTGGTGGATGACGGCCTGGTGGGGCAACAACTCTTCGCCGGGGAAGCCACTCGCCTGGCCTACATGACCGACGAAGCCCAGGAAGGTCGCGACGCCTTTCTGGAAAAGCGTCCGCCGCGCTTCGACGAGTTCCCCCGCTGGCCCTAATTCGCCACTCGCCCCTCGCAACTCCTATGGACCTCCTCACCCCTCGCGCCCTCGCCACCCCCGACCGCCCGGCCCTGATTTGGGGACCCCACACCCTCACGTACCGGGATCTCGCGGCCTGGGCCGCGGCCCTGGAGGCGGTGCTGACCCAAGAGGGCGTCGCCCCGAAGGCCCGCGTGGCCGCGTTGCTCCCCAGGGAGCCGGTGGCCGTGGCGGCCATCCACGCCGTGGCCCGCCTGGGTGCCGTGCTGGTGCCCCTCAACCTGCGCCTCGCCCCGGCCGAGATGCGCGACCAACTGAACCGCAGCGGCGCTACGCATGTGCTTGCCACCCCCAGCACCGCGGCGCGCGCTCGCGCAGTCGCCGGCGAACGGCGGGTGATGGAAATAGCGAATGAAGAATTAGGAATTGCGGAAGCCCCCCGCCCCTCGCCCCTCGCCATTCGCCACTCGCCACTCGCCCCTCGCCCCTCGCACCCCGCAACTCGCCCCTCACCCCTCGCCACTCGCCATTCGCCATTCGCCATTCTCTTCACCTCCGGCACCACCGGGCGCCCCAAAGCCGCCGTGCTCACCGCCGCCAACTTCTACCACAGCGCGGTGGCCTCGGCCTTTCGTCTGGGCGTGCTGCCCGAGGACCGCTGGCTGCTCACCTTGCCGCTCTATCATGTCGGCGGGCTCAGCATCGTCTGGCGCAGCGCCCTCTACGGCACCGCGGTGGTGCTCCCCGAAAACGCCAACGCCTCTTTCAACCCTCCTCGGCTATACGAAACCCTCGTCCAACAGCGCGTCACCCTGGTTTCCCTCGTGCCCACCATGCTGCACCGCCTGCTGGAAGCCGTGCCCGCTCCCTCGCCACCGACCTTACGGCTGGTGCTGCTCGGCGGCGCGGCGGCAGCGCCCGAACTGCTGCAACGCGCCCTCGCCCGCGGCTATCCCATCGCCACCACCTACGGCCTCACGGAATCCACTTCCCAAACCGCCACGGCGCGCCCCGAAGAAGTCCGCCGCAAGCCCGGCACGGTGGGCAAACCTCTCTTCGCCACCCGCATCCGCATTGCAGACACCCACGGCAACCCGTTGCCCGCGAGGGAAATCGGCGAAATTCTGGTCAGCGGTCCCACCGTGTTCGCAGGTTACGACGGCGATCCCCAGGCCACCCAGGCCGCGTTGCGGGATGGCTGGCTGCGCACCGGCGATCTGGGCTACCTGGATGCCGAAGGCGACTTGTGGGTGGTCAACCGCCGCGGTGATCTGATCGTCACCGGCGGCGAAAACGTTTATCCCGCCGAGGTGGAGGCCGTGCTGCGGGAGCATCCCGCCGTGGCCGAAGCCTGCGTGGTGGGCCTCGAGGACCCCGAATGGGGCCAGCGGGTAGCCGCGGCCGTGGTGTTGCGCCCCGGCGCCCACGTCACCCCCGAAACGCTGGCCGCCCACTGCCGCCGGCACCTGGCGGGGTATAAAGTGCCGCGCCGCTGGCGTCTGGTGTCCGACCTGCCCCGCACCGCCTCCGGCAAGGTGCGCCGCCCTGGCGTCCGCGCCCTTTTCACCTCGCCGCCGACGCCGGAGACCACAACTTCGGAGGATGCCCAATGACCACGACCTCTCTTCCCCGCTGGAAAATCTGGCTGCTGGCCATCCGCCCCAAGACCCTGCCCGCCGCGGTGGGGCCGGTGCTGGCCGGATGGGGGCTGGCTGCCCACGATGGTGTTTTCCGCTGGGGCCCGGCGCTGGCCGCCCTGGCAGGCGGCGTCTTGCTGCAAATCGGCGCCAATTTGGCCAACGACGTCGCCGATTTCCACCGCGGCGCCGATACCGGCGAGCGCCTGGGGCCCACCCGCGTCACCCAGGCCGGATTGCTCTCGCCTGCCGAGGTGACGCGTGGCATGTGGCTCACCTTTGGTCTCGCGGCTGCCGTGGGCGTGTATCTGATTGCCGTGGCAGGCTGGCCGGTGGCGCTCATCGGCCTGACGGCCATCCTGGCGGCCATCGGCTACACCGGCGGCCCCCTGCCTTACGGCTACTATGGCCTGGGCGATTTGTTCGTCTTCCTCTACTTTGGCTTGGCCGCGGTCGGCGGCACCTATTTCGTGCAAGCGCGCACGGTCACCCCGGCGGTATGGTGGACGGCGGTGCCCTTGGGGCTGCTCTCGGTGGCCATTCTGGTAGTCAACAACCTGCGCGACATCCCCACCGACCAACAGGCGGGCAAACGCACCTTGGCCGTGCTGCTGGGGGCGAACGGGGCGCGTCGGGAATACGACCTGTGCATCTGGGGCGCCTATCTCATCGTAGCCGCGGCGGTGGGCATGGGCATCTTTCCACCCCAGGCGTTGGCCGTGGTGCTCTCGCTGCCGTGGGCCTGGCGGACGCGCCGCATCGTGATGCAGGCCGAAGGGCGGGCGCTCAACGTCGCGCTGGCGCAAACCGGTCAGTTGGTGTTGATTTTCGGGGTTCTGCTGGCTGCAGGGCTGTTTTTGGGGAAATAGCAGCAGACGCCACGGCTGGCAGCATGCTATAATTCTCGCAGAGGCCCTCATGAACATCCTTTTTCTTGCTGCCGAAGCCACACCATTTGCCAAAGTAGGGGGATTGGGCGACGTCGCGGGCGCGCTGCCGTGGGCGCTCAAAGAAAACCTGCCCGACGCCGACATCCGTCTGGTGCTGCCGTTACATCTGACGGTAGATGCTGCCCGCTGGGGGCTGCGCCCGCTGGCCGCCTTCACCGTAGCCCACCGCAACGGTCCCATCACCGCCGAAGTGTACGCCACCACCCATCGCGGCCTCCCGGTTTACTTCATCGGCGGCGCGCCGGTGGCGGCCATCCACGGCGTGTACAGCACCGACCCCCACGCCGACGCCGTCAAATACGCCTTTTTCTCCCTGGCCGCCCTCGCGCTGACCCGCTACCTGGATTGGCCGCCCGACATCCTCCATGCCCACGACTGGCACACCGCCCTGGCAGTCCACGCCCTCGGCCACTACCGCCGCGAGGGCGCTTTCTTTGCACCCACCCGCAGTGTGCTCACCGTGCACAACCTGCCTTACATGGGGCCGGCTTCCCCCTTGTTGCTGGATGCCTTCGGCCTGCCGCCTGCCAACGAGGCCAGCGGCCTTCCCACCTGGGCGCGCAGCGTGCCCCTGCCGCTGGGGCTGGCCGCGGCGGACGCCATCACCACGGTTTCCCCCACCTACGCCCGCGAAATCCTGACGCCCGAATTCGGTCACGGCCTGGAAGACTTCCTCCGCCGCCGTCGGGAACGCCTGCACGGCATCCTCAACGGCCTGGACACCGACCTGTGGAACCCGGCCACCGACCCCGCGCTGGATGTGCGCTATACGGCCACGACCCTCACGCTGCGGGAACGCAATGCGGCGGCCCTGCGGCAGCAGGTCGGGCTGCCGCAGCCGGAGGAGCGGCTGCCCCTTCTCGGCCTGGTCAGCCGCCTGACCGAGCAAAAGGGCGTGGACGTGGTGGCCGAGGCGCTGCGCCTGCTGGCCGATTTCCCCTGGCAGGCGGTGCTCCTGGGCACTGGCGAGCCGCATCTGGAAAACGCCCTGCGGCGGCTGGAAGCCGACTTCCCCGACCGGGTGCGCGCCGTGCTGCGCTATGACGACGCCCTCGCCCGCCGCATCTACGCCGGCGCCGACGTGCTCATGATGCCTTCCCGCTACGAGCCGTGCGGCCTGGCGCAGATGATCGCCATGCGCTACGGCTGCGTGCCCGTGGCGACGGAAACCGGCGGCCTGGCCGACACCGTGCGCGACCTCGACCTGCACCCCCGCCACAGCACTGGCGTACTCTTCCCCGAAGCCACCCCCAAAGCCTTAGCCTTTGCCCTCCGTCGGGCGTTGGCCCTGTTTCCCAACCGCCGCCGCTGGCAAGCCCTCCAACGCCGCGGCATGGCGCAGGATTTCTCGTGGCGGCAACCCGCCCGCGCCTACGCCGACCTCTACCGCCGCCTAACTCCCTAACTCCCTAACCTCTTCCTCCCCCCCCTCGCCACCCCTTCCCCTGCAGGGAATCGCATGACATGCAATCCCGCACCGTCCCCATCCCAGCGATATTACTTCGTGGACGAAGCCGGTGACGGCGTGTTGTTTGGCCGCCGCGGTGAAGTGCGCGTGGGAACGCCGGGCTGTTCCCGCTATTTCATCCTGGGCTTGTTGGACGTTCCCAATCCTGCCAAACTTCATGCACGCATGGAAGCACTACGACTGCGTCTCCTGGCCGACCCGTATTTTCAGGGCGTGCCCTCCATGCAACCCACCGCGGGGAAAACGGCGATAGCCTTTCACGCCAAAGACGACCTGCCGGAAGTGCGGCGCGAAGTCTTTGCTTTGCTAAAACACACAGAGGGATTGCGCTTTTTTGCCGTAGTGAAAGACAAGCATCGTGTGTTAGCCTATGTCCGCCAGCGCAATGCTCATGACCCCGATTATCGGTACCATCCCAACGAACTCTACGACCATCTCGTGCGCCGCTTGTTTCGTGATCGCCTTCACAAAGAGCAAAGATACACCATCTGTTTTGCACAGCGGGGACGCTCGGATCGCACAGCGGCGTTGCAAGAGGCACTCGCTCAGGCACGAGAGCGTTTTTTCCGGCGCTGGGGCATTCAAAGCCACGCCGCCATTCAGGTAATCGTCGGCAGGCCGGAAGCATCAGGAGGCTTACAGGCAGCAGACTACTTCTTGTGGGCGTTGCAACGCTTTTACGAGCGAAAAGAAGCGCGCTATCTCCGCTACTTATGGCCTGCTTTCCGCTTGATACACGACGTCGACGACACCCGTCATGCCCCCTATGGCGCGTACTACAACCAAAAAAGGCCGCTCACGCTGGCGGCCTTAGAAGGGAGATGAAGCCTCCGGGGATATAGGATTGCGCCGGCCGCGACCGGCCAATCACACGGCATGAAGCCGAATTTCGTCCCCGGTGTTCTTAATTGTACAGGAAGACTCTGTCGGTGTCAAATTTCAGGAGGTTCCCCTATGAAAACCCGCGCCGTCATCCTTGCCGGTGGGGAAGGCTCTCGCCTGAGCGTCCTCACCTCCAAACGCACCAAGCCCGCCGTGCCCTTCGCGGGCAAGTACCGCATCATCGACTTCGTGCTTTCCA
>JALSPT010000162.1 GCA_026985785.1 Anaerolineales bacterium | reverse complement strand
AGCCGTACCTGATGTGGTGTTGTTGCCTCATGCCCTGCTGGAGGCTGCCGCGATCAAAGGGTTGGCTTTCCCTTTACCCGAAGAAGCCTTTGCCATACCCCTCGGCGACGACGATTGGCTACCTTATGCTCAGCACCTCGCTACCGTCCAAAGCATCGCCTATGGCGTTCCGCTCGGCGGGGATGCTTTGGGGATGCTCTATCATCCGCAGGCCGTGCCTCACCCTCCGGCCACCTGGCATGAGTGGTTGCAAACCTCGCTGCCCTGGTTGATGCCCCTGGGTGATCCACATGCCGCGGTGTTGCTGGCCCTTTACCGTGCTGCAGGCGGCGCATGGCAGGACGATCAGGGGCGCCCTATGTTGGACGAGCACACGCTGGAGCGTCTCTTTGGGCTGCTCAAGCAGGCGCAGGATGCCGGCCTTTTGAGCGCCGACTTGCTCGCGATCACCAGCGATGACATGCTGTGGGCGCGCTACCAGGGGGAAGGGGGAGCGTTGATCTTCACCCGTTTCGTGCATTTGCTGCGCAGCCCTGACCCGCGGCGGATGGCACCTATTCCTGCACCGGAGGGCGAACCGCCGTTTTTGGTGGCTGATGGCTTGCTGTGGGCAATGACCACGCCTGAGGCCCATCGTCAAACTGTTGCTGCCGCGCTTCTGGCCAACCTCAGCGCGGAGGATTTCCTCGCCCGCTGGACGGAGGCCGCTGGCTACATTCCACCTCGCCGTACGGCCCTCGACCGTTGGGAAAATGCTGAATGGCGGGCTGTGGTGGCCCCCATTCTTCCGGCCATGCAGCCGCCGCCGCCCCAGCAGGTGGTGACCGTGGTCGGCCCGGTGGTGCAGAAAGCAGCCGCCGACGTCCTGAGCGGCACGCAGTCGCCCGCCTCCGCGGCGCGATGGGCGGTCAGCACGGTGGAAAACGGGGGATGAAGCAGCATAACCCTAAAATTCGAACAACCGCGGGCGATATTGCAGCGCCTCGGCCAGATGCTGCGGCTGGATGGCCTTGCTCTCGGCCAGATCGGCGATGGTGCGCGCTACTTTGAGCACCCGGTGATACCCCCTGGCCGAAAGCGCCATCTGCTGCATGGCGTGTTTCAACAGCGCCTGGCCGGTTTCGTCCAGGCGGCAAAAGCGGCGGATTTCGGCAGGGCCCATCTCGGCGTTGCTCTGCTTGCCCACCGCGGCCAGTCGCGCCCGCTGGCGCTCGCGGGCGGCTTCCACCCGCGCCCGGATGACTTCCGAAGGCTCGCCGCGGCGGTCGTCGCTCAGTTTCTCGTAATCCACCCGCGGTACCTCAATGTGCAGGTCGATGCGGTCGAGCAACGGCCCGGAGATGCGCTTGCGGTAGCGGGCGATTTCGCCGCTGGAGCAGGTGCATGCGCGCACCGGGTCGCCGTAGTAACCGCACGGGCAGGGGTTCATCGCCGCCACCAACATGAAGTTGGCGGGGAAGGTCAGCGTGCCCTGCGCCCGGCTGATGGTGACGATGTGGTCTTCCAGCGGCTGGCGCAGCACCTCCAGCACGCGGCGGTCGAATTCCGGCAGTTCGTCGAGAAAGAGCACGCCCCGGTGGGCTAACGAAACCTCGCCCGGATGGGGGATGTTGCCGCCGCCTACCAGCCCGGCGTGGGAGATGGTGTGGTGCGGGGCGCGAAAGGGGCGCTGGGTGACCAAGGGCGTCTCGGCGGGCAGCAGGTCGGCCACCGAGTAGATGCGGGTGACATCCAGCGCCTCGTCCACGGTCATGCGGGGAAGGATGCCGGGCAAGGCGCGGGCGAGCAGGGTCTTGCCGGAGCCGGGCGGCCCCATCATCAGCAGGTTGTGCCCGCCCGCGGCGGCGACTTCCAGGGCGCGCTTGGCGTGCTCCTGCCCCTTGATTTCGGCAAAATCTACCAGCCCCTGCCCCGGCGGCAGGTCGCGGATGGCCACGGTGGGGCGCGGCGAGAGGGCGCGCCCGCCGGTGAGATGCGCCACCAACGCGTCCAGCGAGGGCACGGGGTACACTTCTATCCCCGGAATGAGCGCGGCCTGGGCAGCATCGTCGGCGGGCACGAACAGGCGTTTGAAGCCGTGCTCGCGCGCCGCCGCGGCGATGGGCAGCACCCCGCGCACATGCCGCACCGTGCCTTCTAGCGAAAGTTCGCCCACCACCAGGGCATCGTCTAAGGCGTGAGGCGGCAGGTGGCCGTCGGCAGCCAGCACACCCAAGGCGATGGGCAGGTCGTACATCGTGCCCACCTTGCGCACCGAAGCCGGGGCGAGGTTGACCGTCAGGCGGCGGCGCGGCATGGCGAAGCCGCTGTTGCGCAACGCGGCCTGCACCCGCTCGCGGCTTTCCTGCACCGCCGCGTCGGGCAGCCCCACGATGACCATCGCCGGCAGCCCGCGGGCGGTGTCCACTTCCACTTCCACGATCACGCCGTCCAGCCCAACGACGGCGCAGGAGAAAATGCGGGAAAGCATGGGG
>JALSPT010000161.1 GCA_026985785.1 Anaerolineales bacterium | reverse complement strand
GGAAACCCATTTCACAAAAGCCAACATCTTCCGCGTTCTCCGTTCTCCGCGCCTCCCTTTCCTCTGCGCTTCCACACCAAGGAACAGCACATTGACGCAGAGACACAGAAAGCACAGAGGCCGCAGAGAGACTCGCGTGTCATCCCCTCGGCGCTCTCCGTGCCTCCCTTCCCTCTGCGTTTCATTTACAGGAGCAGCGGCATGGCAGAAAAATCGGGTATGCAACTTTGGGGCGGGCGCTTTGCCCAAAGCACCGACCCGCGCATGTGGGCGCTGAACGCGTCCATCATGACCGACCGGCGGCTGGCCTTCCACGACATCCGCGGCAGCCAGGCGTGGGTGCGGGCGCTGCAGCGGGCGGGCGTGCTCACCGCTGAAGAGGCCGAAACCCTGCAAAGCGGCCTGGAAGCGGTGGCCGCCGAGTTCGCCGAGGGGCAGTTTGTCTTCGCTCCCACGGATGAAGACATCCACACCGCCGTGGAGCGCCGCCTGCGCGAACTGGTTGGCGACGTGGCCGGGAAACTGCACACCGGGCGCAGCCGCAACGACCAGGTGGCCACCGACTTCCGCCTGTGGATGCTGGATGCCATCGCCGCCCTCGACGCGGCCATTGCCGACCTGCAAGCCGCCCTGCTGACGCGCGCCGAGGCCGATTTCGGCGCGCTGCTGCCCGGCTACACCCACCTGCACCAGGCGCAGCCCATCCTTCTCAGCCACTGGTGGCTGGCGCACTTCTGGCCGCTGGCCCGCGACCGCGAGCGTCTTGCCCAGGCCCGCGAACGCACCGCGGTGCTGCCCCTGGGCGCGGCGGCTCTGGCCGGCACGGCCTACCCCATCGACCGGCAGGCTTTGGCCGCCGACCTGGGCTTCCGCACCGTCACCCCCAACAGCATCGACGCGGTCTCCGACCGTGACTTCGCCGCCGAATTCCTCTTCGCCGCCGCCCTGCTGGGCGTGCACCTCAGCCGCCTGGCCGAGGGCGTGATTTTGTTTTCCAGCGCCGAGTTTGGCTTCCTCACCCTCAGCGATGCCTTCAGCACCGGCTCCAGCCTGATGCCGCAGAAGAAGAACCCTGACGCGTTCGAACTGGCGCGCGGCAAAAGCGGTGCGCTCATCGGCGCGCTTACTGGCCTGCTGGCAACCCTCAAAGGGCTGCCCTCGGCCTACGACAAAGACCTGCAGGAAGACAAAGCGCCGGTTTTCCGGGCGTTCGACGACCTGATGGCGCTGCTACCGGTGCTGGCCGATGCGCTGCGCACCCTGGGAATCCACCGCGAGCGCATGGCCGACGCGGTCAGCGCCGCAACCTTGGCCACCGACCTGGCCGACCATCTGGTGAAACAGGGCGTGCCTTTCAGGGAAGCCCACCACATCGTCGGGCGGCTGGTGCAGCAAGCCGAGGCGCAGGGCGTGGGGCTGGACGCCCTTCCGCTGGAGATCTATCAGGCCGAACATCCGGCCTTCACACCCGATGCCCTGGCCAGCCTGCTCTCGCCGCAAGCCAGCCTGGCGCAGCGCGCCGTGGAAGGCGGCACCGCGCCGGAAGCCGTGCAGGCACAAATCGCCAAAGCGAAGGAAGCATTGCGAATGAGGAATGTGAAGAATTGCGAATGAAGAATGGCGAACGAGGATTTGCGATTTAGGACCCCACTACCCAATACCCAACACCCACTACCCACCCCCTAACTTCCCAGGAGGTCTCCCATGTCCATCACCGTCACTTGCCCCGAATGCGCCGCCGAGTTCGAACTGGAGCCCGGCACCGAAGTCAACGAAATCGTCGTCTGCCCCGACTGCGGCGTGGAACTGGAAGTGGTCTCCCTCGACCCGCCCGCCGTGGAACTCGCGCCGATGGAAGAGGAAGACTGGGGCGAGTAGTCCCTGTTTGCCTTGCCCCAGCCGCAGATTACGCAGATTCTCTCTCGGCACTCTGCTCGTTCACTGACAAATCTCAATGGTTTCTGGGGTTGATCTCTCCCTACCCCCGCTTCGGCGGCGCTACCGCACCGCCGAAGCCGCCCCCTTCCCTCCCTTAGTAAGGGAGGGAAGGGGGCAGATGAGCCGAGCGCCAGCGAGGCTCATCGGGGGATAGGAGAGATTGGCCGAGGGACAAGGTTTTGTCAATCAAGCAGACGCAATCTGTGTAATCTGTGGTTTCTCTGGAGTTTTCTATGCCCCGCAAACGCTATCGTATCGGCGTGCTCTACTCCCGCGTGCGGGTGGAAGAAAAGTGGATTTTCGCCGCGATGGAAACCCGCGGCGTGGATTATGAGCGCCTGGACGACCGGCTGATCCACTTCGACCCGCAAAACCCCGCCCCCTGGCGGCGGTTCGACGCAGTGCTTTCCCGCAGCATCAGCGCCACCCGCGGCCTGTACGCCCTCCGCACCTTAGAAGCCTTAGGCGTGCCCACGGTGAACACTTTTCGCGTGGCCGAAACCTGCGGCGACAAAATGGCCACCACATTGGCGCTGGCCCAGGC
>JALSPT010000160.1 GCA_026985785.1 Anaerolineales bacterium | reverse complement strand
CCGAGCACGGCCTGCCGCAGTTTTTCTTCGGGCGGCGCATCCATAGCCAAAACGCCCTGCATCTGCTCGATGAGCAAATCCAGGGCGCGGTCAAGCAAAGCCACAAGGATTTCCTGCTTGCTGGACACGTGATGGTAAAGGCTGGCCTTTTGCAGGTGCACCGCGTGGGCAATATCTTGCATCGAAGCGGCGTGATACCCCTTGCGCCGGAAAATGCGGGCAGCGGCTTCCAAGATGTCTTCTCGGGTAACGGGCGAGCGGGTTTCCACAGCAGTCTCCCTACCGACCGGTTGGTTGGTGCTTTCAGTATAACGAAAAGCCTGCCGCTTGTCAAGCCAGCATGGATGCGGAAAAAGTCATGGGCGGGAAGGGATGCTATACTTGAAGGTATGGTGTACTATGTGGCGGTAGATATTGGCGGCACCCACATGCGCGTGGCCTTGTTCGCTGCCGATGGGCAGAAGCCTTTGCGGCGCGAACGGGTGCCCACCCTTGGCCCTCAGCCGCCTGAGGTTCGGTTGGTGGCGTTGTTGCGCCGCATCTGGCCGTCGGACGGGATGGTGCAAGGCATCGGAGTAGCGGCACCGGGGCCGCTCGATCCCTATCGGGGCGTGATTTTGGCGACGCCGAATATCCCGGCATGGCGAAATTTCCCCCTTGCCGACCATTTGCGCGCTGCTTTTGGTGTGCCCGTGGTGGTGGACAACGATGCCAATCTGGCGGCTTGGGGCGAGTGGCGTTACGGGGCCGGGCGTGGTTGTCGGCACATGCTCTACGTTACCGTGAGCACGGGGATCGGCGCGGGGGTGATCGTGGATGGCCGCTTGTTGCATGGCGCTCGCGGCCTGGCAGGAGAATTGGGGCATGTGGCGGTGGTGGCCGATGGCCCGCGGTGTGGTTGTGGGCAGCGGGGGCATCTGGAGGCGCTGGCTTCGGGCACGGCGATTGCCCGACGGGCGCGCGCTGCGCTGGCCGCGGGGGCGGTTTCTACGTTGGCTGATTTGTCGGCACTACCCACGTCTGCCGACGTGGCGCGTGCCGCGCAGGCCGGGGACGGTTTGGCCAGGGAGATTATGACCACCGCCGCCGGGCATTTGGGGCGCGCGCTGGCGGGCTTCCTTCATATTTTCAACCCCGAAAGGGTGGTGTTGGGGGGCGGCGTGGTGCAGGCGGGGGAGGTCTTTTGGAGGCCGTTGGAGGATGCCCTGCGCCAGGCGGTGATGCACCCGGCGTATCTGGATGGCGTTCTCCTGACGCGGGCCGCCCTCGGTGATGACGCGGGATTGTTGGGGGCGCTGGCGTTGGTGCGGGCAAAGTAGCACGGCGGGTTGAAGAGGAAGCGTGCCTTCGAGGTGCGGTGCGCTGGTGCTGTTTCCTGAAGCGATGGCTAGCTCCAAGACCAAACTTTGCCCTTCAAAGGGTTTGCCGGAACGGAGTTTTTGTTGCCTGTTGGTGGCCTGAAAAATTTGCTTTTTCCCCAGAGTTGTGCTAAAATATGGGCGCAAGCGTGCCGGGTGCCCCCCTCACTCGGTGCGCTTGCGCTTTTAAGGCAAAGGGAGGAGATATAAATCTCGTCCTTTTTGTAATCGTCAGACGTTTTGCAATGAAATTGCAACGTTCTTTTGCCCGATTTGAGGTATACTTTGAAGCGTCGGACGCCTGGGTGCCCCCCTCACTCAGGCGTCTGACGCTTTTAACCCCGTTAGAGCGACGGCCAGGGGGTGGGTGGTTCTTTTTCTTCCGGTTTGGGAAGCCATTCCAGAGACGGCTTGCGGGCTTTTGTGGGGTCACGCGTGTGTTCCCATTGCCACAGGATGTAGCGCACCCGCTGAGACATGGCTGTAGCCAGATTGAGGAGCACTCGCGTGCCCAAGATGGCATCATCTTCTGCCAGCGCCAGTAGTCGTTCTCTCGTCAACACCAGAACGGTGGCGCCCTCTGCCCCTGCAACGAGGTCTGCGGTGCGGGGTTCGTTGTCCAGTACCGCCAGTTCGCCGGTCATGCGCCCTGGTGGTAAGACGGCCACCTGTTGGGGTTGCGAGGTTCCGCTTTGCCAGACTTCCAGCGTGCCTTCCCATACGATGAACAGTTCGTTGCCTGGCGCGCCGGCCTGCATCAACTTTTCCCCCGGCCTGAGGGCGCGTACTTCAAACGGGGCTGCCAGCCGAAGCCGCTGTGCAGGGTTTAGGTCGCGTCCCAGGTCGGCGCGAGCAAGAAAGCGAGCAATGCGGTCGATGCGGCTGACCTGATGGGGCCCCAATGGCGGAAGCCACGGACTGCTGCGGGGCAGCCCCAGATAGGCAGCAATCAGCCGACGGGTTTGTTCCGGACGCTCGAAATGGGGCCAGTGCCCTGCATTGGGCAAAATGCGCAGTTCGGCGGATGGCCATTCGTCGGCGATCACCCCTGCATCACGGAGGGGTACTGTGTTGTCCTCTGCTCCCCAAATCACCAGGGCGGGATTTTTCAGGCGATGCAGTTTGCCACTAAG
>JALSPT010000159.1 GCA_026985785.1 Anaerolineales bacterium | reverse complement strand
GCTACCTTAGGACCGTTATAGTTACGGCCGCCGTTCACCGGGGCTTCGGTTCGGAGCTTCGCCTTGCGGCTAACCCCTCCCCTTAACCTTCCGGCACTGGGCAGGCTTCAGCCCCTATACGTCACCTTACGGTTTCGCAGAGACCTGTGTTTTTGTTAAACAGTCCCCAGAGCCATTTCACTGCGACCCCTTCGGGCTCCAGCCGCGAGGGCCTTCACCCTAATGGGGCACCCCTTCTCCCGAAGTTACGGGGCTATTTTGCCGAGTTCCTTAACGAGGGTTCTCCCGTTCGCCTTGGTATACTCTACCCGTCCACCAGTGTCGGTTTGCGGTACGGGCGCCTGGGTTTCAACGCTTAGAGGCTTTTCTCGGCGGCAAGGGTGGGCCACTTACGCCTCAAGGGCTCGCCATCACGCCTCGACTCCGCCCGCGGATTTGCCTACGGGCGTCAACGCCTACGCGCTTGGCACCGGCACGACCAATCGCCGGCTGGCTTACCTCGCCGCGTCCCCCCATCGCTCCACCCAGGCGGGGCCGGAATGTTGACCGGCTGTCCATCGCCTACGCCTCTCGGCCTCGGCTAAGGCCCGCCTAACCCGACGCGGATTGACCTGCCGTCGGAAACCTTGGACTTTCGGCGAACGCGGTTCTCACGCGTTTGTACGCTACTCGTGCCTGCATTCTCACTTCTGCGCGCTCCACCGCTCCTCTCGGTACGGCTTCGCTGCACGCAGAACGCTCCCCTACCGCCCCCGCCGCCCGCAGGCGACGGAGACCCATGGCTTCGGTGCCAGGCTTAAGCCCCGTTACATTTTCCGCGCAGGGCCACTTGACCAGTGAGCTGTTACGCACTCTTTAAAGGATGGCTGCTTCTAAGCCAACCTCCTGGTTGTCACAGCAGCCCCACCTCGTTTCCCACTTAGCCTGGACTTAGGGACCTTAGCCGATGGTCTGGGCTCTTTCCCTTTCGACCACGAAACTCATCTCCCGTAGTCCGACTGCCACGCTCTGGAGTACCGGCATTCGGAGTTTGGTTGGGTTCGGTAAGCGGTAAGCCCCCTAGCCCATCCAGTGCTCTACCTCCGGTACTGAACACGTGACGCTAGCCCTAAAGCTATTTCGGGGAGAACAAGCTATCTCCAGGTTCGTTTGGCATATCACCTCTAACCACAGGTCATCCGAGCCCTTTGCAACGGACACCGGTTCGGGCCTCCAGCGGGTTTTACCCCGCCTTCACCCTGCCCATGGTTAGCTCACCTGGTTTCGTGCCTAATCCCAGCGACTGAACGCCCTATTCAGACTCGCTTTCGCTACGGCTCCGGGTGTCACTCCCTTAGCCTCGCCACTGAGATTAACTCGCAGGCTCATTCTCCAAAAGGCACGCCGTCAGGCATAGCGCCGCATCACCCGGTTTCCCGGGGACACCGACACGCCATTAGCCCTCCGACTGCTTGTAGGCTTGCGGTTTCAGGTTCTATTTCACTCCCCTCACAGGGGTGCTTTTCACCTTTCCCTCACGGTACTTGTGCACTATCGGTCGCCAAGAGTATTTAGCCTTGGAAGGTGGACCTCCCTGCTTCCCACCGGATTAGCGTGCCCGATGGTACTCAGGCTCACCGCCGGAAGCCGACACCGTTTTCGCCTACGGGACTGTCACCCTCTCTGGTTGGCTTTTCCACACCATTCGACTAACGGGCCGGTTTGTAACTCCCTGGAGGATTGGCAGCTCCTCCTGGCGGGGCCTACAACCCCCGCATGGCATAGGCCTGCCAGCCACTCAGCCATACGGGTTTGGGCTTTTCCCCGTTCGCTCGCCACTACTAAGGGAATGCTCTCTCTTCCTCCGGGTACTAAGATGTTTCAGTTCCCCGGGTGCCCCTCCCTTAGCCTATGGGTTCAGCTAAGGGATGCCATGGGTTTGCCATGGCGGGTTTCCCCATTCGGAAATCCCCGGATCAAAGGCTGCACACGCCTCCCCGAGGCTTATCGCAGTGTGCCGCGTCCTTCATCGGCTCTTGGCGCCTAGGCATCCACCGCAAGCCCTTAGTAGCTTGCACGTGATGCGGAGAACCAGAAATTCTTCGCGTTGATGCACTACACGCACGACAATAAGATTTGAAGTTAGTTGCTTCACTACGACCTATTCACTTGTTAAGGTGCCGCCGCTCTCCGGCGTTAGCCGCCGGTTGCCAGATTCCACCACAGTGGAACCCGCCAACCGAGTGCTTACGCTTCGCTTTTCAACGAGCCGAGACAAACCGACCCGGCTCATCGCCGGGCCAGACCCTGCACGATGAAGCCCTACATCCTTAGCTCGCCGCAAAAACCAGCGCCAATCTCGCCTCCGTCTCACCTGCAGCCCACGGGAGAGAAGGTGGAGATGACGGGACTCGAACCCGTGACCCTCGCCTTGCAAAGGCGATGCTCTCCCAACTGAGCTACATCCCCAGAAACCTCTCAGCGTTTGAAGGTGGGCCTGACTGGACTCGAACCAGTGACCCCTGCGTTATCAGCACAGTGCTCTAACCGACTGAGCTACAGGCCCACTGACGAGGCGCAGGCCTCAACAACTGAAGAGTGACAGGAAGCCACCTGCCAATTCTGGCGCCCCAGCACACGTTGGGGCATTTTCGGAACTGAGGCCAAGCCCCAGCCCGAGGTTTTCCATAGAAAGGAGGTGATCCAGGCGCACCTTCCGGTACACCTACCTTGTTACGACTTCGTCCCAGTCACCAGCCCCGCCCTCGGCGGCGCCCTCCCTTTCGGGTTAGGCTACCGACTTCAGGCGTTGCCAGCTCCCATGACGTGACGGGCGGTGTGTGCAAGGCCCGGGAACGTATTCACCGCACTATTGCTGACGCGCGGTTACTAGCAACTCCGGCTTCATGGAGGCGAGTTGCAGCCTCCAATCCGAACTGAGACCGGGTTTGAGGATTGGCTCCACCTCGCGGTTTTGCTACCCATTGTCCCGGCCATTGTAGCGTGTGTGTAGCCCCGGACATAAAGGCCATGCTGACTTGACGTCATCCCCGCCTTCCTCCGGCTTGACACCGGCAGTCTCCTGTGACACTTGTAACACAGGACAGGGGTTGCGCTCGTTACCGGACTTAACCGGACACCTCACGGCACGAGCTGACGACAGCCATGCAGCACCTGTGCTGGCTCCCCGAAGGGTCCCTCCCCTTTCGGTTCGGTACCACCAGCATGTCAAGCCCGGGTAAGGTTCTTCGTGTAGCATCGAATTAAACCACACGCTCCGCTGCTTGTGCGGGCCCCCGCCAATTCCTTTGAGTTTTAGCCTTGCGGCCGTAGTCCCCAGGCGGTGGACTTAACGCGTTAGCTCCAGCACTGATGGGTTTGACCCCACCAACGCTTAGTCCACATCGTTTACAGCCAGGACTACCGGGGTATCTAATCCCGTTCGCTCCCCTGGCTTTCGCGTCTGAGCGTCAGGAACGGCCCAGGAGGCCGCCTTCGCCACTGGTGTTCCTCCCGATATCTACGCATTTCACCGCTACACCGGGAATTCCACCTCCCTCTACCGTCCTCTAGCCCAGCAGTTTTGGACGTCCTCTCCCGGTTGAGCCGGGAGCTTTCACGCCCAACTTACTGAGCCGCCTGCACGCGCTTTACGCCCAGTAAATCCGGGTAACGCTCGCCTCCTACGTGTTACCGCGGCTGCTGGCACGTAGTTAGCCGAGACTTATTCCGGGAGTACTGTCCTTCCTCATCCTCCCGAAAAGCGGTTTACAACCCGAAGGCCTTCATCCCGCACGCGGTGTCGCTGCGTCAGGCTTTCGCCCATTGCGCAAGATTCCCTACTGCTGCCACCCGTAGGTGTCTGGCCCGTGTTTCAGTGCCAGTGCGGGGGGCCACCCTCTCAGGCCCCCTACCCGTCATCGGCTTGGTAGGCCGTTACCCTACCAACAACCTGATGGGACGCGGACCCCTCCCGAAGCGGCGCCGGCACCTTTCGGCAGCCGGAACCCTTTACTCCCGAGGCCTCTAACCCCCGGGAGCACATGAGGTATTAGCAGACCTTTCGGTCTGTTATCCCTCTCTTCGGGGCAGGTCATCCACGCGTTACTCGCCCGTTCGCCGCTAAGAGCCCAGCAAGTATTGCTACTCGCTGTCCTCTTCGCTCGACTTGCATGTATTAGGCGCACCGCTAGCGTTCACCCTGAGCCAGGATCAAACTCTCCGCAAGAGTATCGCCTTTCGGCGTTGTGTCTTTACGGAAGTTCATCCTGTAAAAACTCTCCAGAATTGACAGGTCGCTCTGCTTCCTGCCACTCTTCAATTGTTAAGGTCCCGCCGCCTCAGTTGAGCGGAGGCTATTTTACTCACCTCCGCCAACGCTGTCAAGGTTTTCAAGAGAGACAAATACTGACCGATATCTGCTCTCGGATATCGGTCGCCAGACCGAGCGGGCAAGCAACCCTGGTCTCTGGCGTCACAGCGCCTCTTCAATTGTACCGGTTTGCCCTGTTCCCAAGGCGAAACCATCCGTCAAGCACGGGCGCTATTATACGCGCCCTTTGTAACACGTCAAGGAATTCCGCGAAAATTGCTCTTTTTGGTTGTCGTGCTATTCCTCCTCCCCCACCACCCAACGCCCGAAGGCCGCCGCCAGCGCCGAGTGTTCACCATAGGCCGTCATGTCCATCTGCAGCGGCGTCACCGAAACATAACCCTGCGCCAGCGCCCCGATGTCCGTTCCCTCTTCAGGAACCCCCGCGGGCGGCTCTCCACCAATCCAATAATAGGTTTTCCCCGCCGGGCCATCGCACCGCGTGAGCCGATCCCGATACAGCCGCCGCCCCAAACGCGTAACCCGAATGCCCTGCATGGTCTCCAAAGGGCGATAGGGCACATTCACATTGAGAAGCACCTCTTCCGGAAGCCCCTCCGACAGCACCCACGCCACAATCCGCCGAGCCACGCGGGCCGCGGAGCGATAATCGAGCGCCTCCATCGGCGTCTCGCCTCGTTCCAGCGAAACCGCCACCGCAGGCACACCGGCGATCACCGCCTCCATCGCTGCCGTCACCGTCCCCGAATAGGTCACATCGTGCCCCACGTTGGCGTTGGGATTGATGCCCGACACCACCACATCCGGGCGCGGTACCAGCCCCAACAACGCCATCGCCACACAATCGGAAGGTGCCCCTTCCGTCGTCAAGGCGGTTCGGCCATCGGCCAGCACCGTCTCCCACACCCGTAACGGGCGGTTGAGCGTTTTCACATGGCCGGTTACCGACCAGTTACGGTGCGGTGCCACTACCAGCACCTCGGCGCCGGGGATCGCCTCCATCGCCTGCGCCAGCGCCAGCAACCCCGGCGCGGTAACGCCATCGTCGTTCGTAACCAAAATCCGCATCGCACCTTCCTCCTTGATAACTTCACCCAAATTCGGAGGGCAACCATCCTCCACTTGGCGTTTATAACACACAATCGCCCAACAGGCGACCATAAACCCCACCAGCATCCGGTCATCCCTGCCCCACAAATCGGCTATAATGCAGACATGATTGCCGAGCAAGAATGGATTGCCGCCGCCCGCCAAGGCGACTTGGAAGCCTTCAACCGCTTGGTGCTCGCCTACCAGGACACGGTCTATCGCGTCGCCTACCGCATTTTGGGCGACCGAGCAGCCGCCGAAGACGCCGCCCAGGAGACCTTCCTGCGCGCCTGGCAACACATCGACCGCTACCGCGGCGACTCATGGCGAGGATGGCTGTTACGCATCGCCACCAACGCGTGCTACGACCACCTGCGCCGTCGTCGTCGCCGCCCCACCATCCCCCTGCAACCGCAAGACGACGAAGGCGACGAGATAGAATCCCCCGCCTGGCTGGCCGACACCAGCCCCCAAGGCAACCCCGAAGCCCACGCCGAGCGCGCCGCCCTGCATCGCGCCCTGGAAACCTGCCTTCACGGCCTCAAACCCGACTTCCGCGCCGCCCTCGTGTTGGTCGATGTGGAAGGCTTCCCTTATAACGAAGCCGCCCAGGCTTTGGGCATCGCCCTCGGAACGCTCAAAAGCCGCCTGGCGCGCGCCCGCCTGCAAATGCAACGCTGTTTGCGTCGCTTCCCGGAACTTTTGGATACTTTACTCCGTCTAAACGATGGAGACACCCCCCCATGAACCGCAACCACCTTTCCCCTCGCGAATACCGCCAACTGAGCGCCTACCTGGATGGTGAACTGTCGCCCCAAGAGCAAGCGCGCGTGGCCCAACGCCTGGCGAGCGACCGGCGATGGCAAACAGCCTACCGCCAAATGCAGGCGGTAAAACACGGGCTGGCAACCCTGCCACCGGTGCACGCCCCGCGCCCCTTCACCCTGACGCCTGCTCAGGCCCACGCCGCCCGCCCCCAACGTCAGCCGCGGGCACCACGGGCCTACCGCTGGGCCAGCGCCTTGGCGACAGTGCTGCTGCTGATCATGGCAGCCGGGGATCTGCTGGGGCATCCTCTACCCCTCGCCGCGCCGCCTCCTTCCGAAGTTGCTAACTTCCAGGCACTTCCCGCCAACGAAAAAGCCCTCGACACCACCCCGCCCGTTGCCCCTACCCCTGCGGAAAGCGCTCGCCCTATGGTCGCCCCCCACCAACCTCTGCAAGGGCTGGCGATTGCTTCGCCCACCCCCACGCCCCAACCCTCGGCCACGCCCATCGCCACCCGCCATCTTCCGCCCACCACAGCGCCGCCCCCCTCGCCCATCCGCTGGCCGTGGCACCTCGCCGAGGCCATCCTTGCCCTCACCGCCCTTGTCCTGGGCTACCTTGGCTGGCGACGTCACTGAATGCCTCCCACCGCCCTCTTTTTCCTCACCCTTCCTCCCTTGCCATTCCCAACACGCCCATTTTCCCCGAAGGTCACGCGCGCGAACGCGTGACCTTCGCGCCGTCCGCCCGCTTGCATCGCGCGCTCGCGAACCTCCAAAATCTGGGTGTGCATCCCTCTTTCGGATAGTCCTTCCCAGATATGGGGGGTAATTCGCCGCTCAGAGACATAGAAAGGCGCACATCTTTTCTAAAAGCAACCGGGGGCACATGCCCCCAAAAAGTTTTCTTTAAGAAAGCAAATTCTTAAAGAAAACACTCTTTTTAAGGATTCGTAGGTTTTTCGCTATTGTCAACGCCCCTCAGAACAAGTAGAATATCCCACACTCCAAGGGGATGAATACCGCAGTCAGGCGTGCTAAAGCACGACGAAACACAAACATGGCAAAACCCAATCCCTCCCGCTCCAGGTGCCGAGCGGAAGACCTTGGTGGGTGCAAGGAGGTCAGCGTGGAAAAGCAGGCAGTGCAAGTATGGCAAACCGTCCTGGGGCAACTTCGCATGGAAATGCCCAAAGCATCGTTCGATACCTGGGTGCGCGACACCGAGCCGGTGACGCTAAACGACGACAAACTGGTGATAGGCGTGCGCAACGCCTACGCCCGAGATTGGCTGGAAAGCCGCCTGCGCAGCATCGTGCGCCGCAAATTGACCGGCTTGCTGGCCCGGCCGGTCGACGTGGACTTTGTCGTCTGGACAAACAAAGCCCCACTGGCCGGAACATCCGATGACGAAAACTACGGCAACGGTCACAACGGCCACGGTCGGGACGGCAAAGAAAGTCTCACAGAAACAACGACTTTCCCCACCACACCAGGGGCAGCCGCCATCAACCCCCGCTATACCTTCGACAACTTCGTCGTCGGCTCCAACAACCGCCTGGCCCACGCCGCCAGCCTGGCTGTAGCCGAAAAACCGGCTCATGCTTACAACCCCCTTTTCCTCTATGGCGGCGTCGGCCTGGGAAAAACCCATCTGCTGCACGCCATCGGCAACGCCTGCCTTGCCCAAGGCTTGGTCGTCCGCTACGTCTCCTCCGAAGAATTCACCAACGACCTCATCAACGCTATTCGCATCCACAATACCGGGGCCTTCCGCGAAAAATACCGCACGGTGGACGTCCTGCTCATCGACGACATCCAATTCATCGCCGGCAAGGAATCCACCCAGGAAGAGTTCTTCCATACCTTCAACACCCTGCACGGTCAAAACAAGCAAATCGTCATCACTTCCGATCGCCCGCCCAAAGCCCTGGTCACCCTGGAAGACCGCTTGCGTTCCCGCTTCGAATGGGGACTGACCGCCGACATCCAACCGCCCGACTTCGAGACGCGCGTCGCCATCCTGCGGTTCAAAGCCGAGGAAGCGGGAAAAGACGTCCCTCCTGCCATTTTGGAAACCATCGCCCGTTACATGCAATCCAACATCCGGGAACTGGAAGGGGCGCTCACCCGGGTGCTGGCCTACGCCGAACTGCGGGGGATGCCGCTGACCACTGCCCTGGTAGAAGCCGCCCTGGCCGACATGCTGCCCCGCCGCCGCAACCTGGAGCCGGAGCAAATCATCCACGCCGTCGCCCAGGCCTTCGACATCACCGTGGAACGGCTGCGCAGCAAAAGCCGTTCCCACAAGATCGCCCTTCCCCGCCAGATCGCGATGTACCTGCTGCGAGAAGACGCGGGCCTCTCCCTGCCGCAAATCGGCGAATTATTGGGCGGGCGCGACCACACCACCATCAAATACGGCTACGAAAAAATTGCCGACCAGATCGAAAGCGACGAACGCCTGCGCCGCGAAGTCATGCAGGTGCGAGAGCACCTCTACCGCCAACAACGGGCAATGGCTGTCTGACTGACTTGCCACCGCTGGCACGCGCCGCCCGCTCCTCCGATGTTTACCGCTCGCCTTCCCCTGCCGCCTGCCTTACGAACCATCCTTGCAGCGGCACTGCCTGCCGTCGCGCCGGACGAAGCCATCCGGCGGGCGCTCAGCAACCCCGACCCGCTCACCCGGGCTGCTTTGGCCCAACCGGGGCGGGTTGTCGTTGTCGCCTTGGGCAAAGCGGCCTACCCCATGGCCAAAGCCGCGTACGAAGTGCTGGGGGAACGCATCGCGCGCGGTGTCATCGTCACCAAAGCAGGCCACGCCAGTGAGCCCCTGCCCGGCTTCCGGGTGATCATCGGCGGCCATCCCATCCCCACCACGGGCAGCCAACGGGGCGCGGCGGCCATCCTCCAAGCCCTGCGCGGCCTGCGCCCGGAGGATGTGGTGTTGCTGCTGATCTCCGGCGGCGGCTCAGCCCTGGCAACCGCCCCCCGCCTCCCCCTCACCCTCGCCGACCTGCAACGCACCACGCAACTGCTGTTGGCCTCCGGCGCCACCATCGAAGAAATCAACACCGTGCGCAAACATTTGGACGCCATCAAAGGCGGCGGCCTGGCCAAAGCCGCCGCCCCTGCCACGGTGATTGTCCTGGTGCTCTCCGACGTCCTCGGCGACCCGCTGGACACCATCGCCTCCGGCCCGGCCACGCCCGACCCTACCACCTTCGACGACGCGTGGGCGGTGCTGGCGCGCTATGACCTGCTCGACCGGGTACCATCGCCGGTGCGCGCCCTGCTGGGACAGGGACGGCAGGGAAAAGTGCCCGAAACGCCCAAACCCGATGAGCCGTTCTTTGCCCGCGTCCACCACCGTATCGTGGGCAACGTGGCGCAGGCAGTCGAAGCCGCAGCCGAGGAAGCCGCGCGCCAGGGCTTTCACACCGCCATCGGCGCGACCGCGCTGCAAGGGGAGGCTCGCGAAATCGGGCGCGGCCTGGCCGCCGTGCTAAAAGAAATGGCTCACCACAATCGCCCCCTGCCCCGCCCCGCCTGCCTGCTCTTCGGCGGCGAAACCACCGTCACCCTGGGGGAAACGCACGGCCTCGGCGGGCGCAACCAGGAACTGGCCCTCGCCGCGGTGGAAACCCTGGCCGGCCTCCAAGGCGTCTGGCTGGTCGCCTTTGCCACCGACGGCACCGATGGCCCCACCAACGCCGCAGGCGCCGTCGCCACGGGGGAAACCGCCCAACAGGCACGCGCTCGCGGGCTTTCGCCCGCCGATTTCCTCCAACGCCACGATGCCTACCATTTTTGGGAAGCCGTCGGCGGCCTGCTGCGCACCGGCCCCACTCAGACCAACGTCAACGACCTCATCTTGCTGGCGACGCAATAAATTTCCCCTTCATCTGATATAATCCTCGCCATGAGCGACCACCCGCGCCTCATCAGCCCCCAACCGCAGGCGGGCGACCCACGCGATTACGCCCTCCGCCCCCAACGGCTGGACGACCTCATCGGCCAGGAGCAAATTCGCGAGAACCTGCGCATCCTCATCGCCGCCGCCCGCCAGCGCGGCGAACCGCTGGACCACGTCCTCTTCTACGG